>DASSLE010000321.1:0-12286 GCA_035689725.1 Pseudolabrys sp. | reverse complement strand
CGCGCGCGGATCGTGAAGACCGCGCACGACATGGGCATCCGCACGCCGCTGCCGGATACGCCGTCGCTGCCTATCGGCGCCGACGAGGTCACCGTGCTCGATCACACCGGCGCCTATGCCACCTTCCCCAATATGGGCAAGGCTGTGACGCCGCACGCGATCCTCGAAGTGCGTACCGGCACCGGCGATCTCGTTTGGCGTTTCGACCGCGACGGGCCGAAGCCGCGGCAGGTGCTGCCGGTCGGCGTCGCCGCCGACATGATCAAGATGATGAACAACGTGGTCGAGAACGGCACCGGTCGCCGTGCCCGCCTTGACGGTGTCGCGGCCGCCGGCAAAACCGGCACCACCAATGCTTATCGCGACGCCTGGTTCATGGGTTACACGGGTAATTTTGTATGCGGCGTCTGGTTTGGCAATGACGACTACCAGGTGACCAATCGCATGACCGGCGGCTCACTTCCGGCGATGACGTGGCACAACATCATGGCCTATGCGCACGAAGGTGTTGAGCTCAAGCAGCTCCCCGGCGTTGCGGTGCCGCAGGTCCGCCAACAGCCTGCCGTTGCCGAGGTCAAACCGAAATTGAATGCGCCCGCGCCCCGGCCGGCTTTGCTGACCAAGCGTGGGGCCGAGGCCCTGGTCCGGGTCGAGCGGCTGATGGATGATGCCAACCGCGCGCTCGGGCCCGCGCGGCCAACGGTTTCAACGGTCAAAGACAAGCAGGCGGAGGCGCCGCACGTCGGCGACGCGCTTGCTTCATCGCTGGAAGGGCGCGCTTTCGGCAACCACAACTGATTGGCCCTGCGCCAGCGGCCGGCGTATCCTGCCGACCTAAATCAAGCTTTTCTGCTGGAATCGTCCGTGCGGCTGCTCTTCGGAACGTTGTTTGGTCTCGCTCTCGCTGCCGTCGTCGGCCTCGGCTTGACCTATTACGCGCTCACGCGTGGGGCCGCCTTCGGCGGCCTGTCGATCGAGAGCTGGACCGCCTGGCCGAAAAGCGGAACGACGGACGCCGATCCATATGCGCGCGCATCGATCGCACGGTCCGGAAGATTGCCGACCGCGATGGGCGACGGCGTGTCGTTCACCCTTACGTCTGATGACGATGGCAAATCTCTCGACGGGCGCTGCGAGGTCGTCGTTTCTGGCGTCACGCCGGCGGCACGGTTCTGGACCGTGACGCTCTACAATCGCGACGGCGGACTAGTGGCCAACTCGACAAATCGCTACGGCTTCACCAGCCAGGAAGTCGTCCGCCACGCCGACGGCAGTTTCGAAATCGTCGTGGCTCCGCGCGCCAATCCCGGCAATTGGCTGCCGACCGGCGGTGTTGAGCGCTACGAACTGATACTCCGCCTATACGACACCGCGGTGGGCGTTTCGACAAAAGCCGGCCGTGAGGTGCCGATGCCCGACGTGACGACGAGGAGCTGCCCATGATCCTCCGATGGGCGCTCCTGATCTTTGGCGGCTTGCTACTCGGCGGCATTGTGCATCTTGCAGCCATCATCATCTTGCCGCGCACCGCGACACAGGATGCCTTTGCGCGCCTGACCCCCATCGCGCCAGTGAACACCATCGTCGCCCTGCCCGCTCCCACGCCCGAGAAAGCGGTCATGCCGTTCATGGACCCGGCTTTCGCAAGTGCCGTGTGCCGTTACGATCTTTCGCAGGGACCGCTGAAGCTGACCGTACCGGTGAGCCCTGCCTATACGTCGGTGTCCTTTTACACGCGCAATGACATCGCCTATTACGCGATCAATGACCGCGCCGCCGGACGGCGCGTGATCGAGCTCGACCTGATGACCACCGCGCAGCACGACCAGGTACCGGAGGACGAGGAAGTCACCGCCGCCGACCGGCTGATCGTCGAATCGCCGACGCCCACCGGAATTATCGCGATCCGCGCGATGGCGCCGGAACCGGGCCTGATGCGGGCGGCGCAGGCCGCCGTTGCCGCCTCACGATGCGCGACGCAGCAACCCGAGCCGCCAGCACGGCCGACCGAGCGGACGCGCCCCCTCGAGCCCACGCGGCCGCGCCGGTAGCTATTTCATCGTGGAGCTGCTTATCCGTTCGCGCCTGAACGGACCGGATCGCATTGCTGGTCAAACGGCGGCTCAATCAACGGGTAAGCATTGTCGCGCAGCGCGCGCTCGCCGTCGGTATATTCGAGGCTCGATGGCTGGGTTGCGGTGGCGGCGCATTGCGGCCGACCCAGTCGTGGATCGGGTCACCAGCGTCTGGTTGGCCTCGCGCCGAAATCGCTGTTGGCGCACCCGCCGAGTAGCCCCAGCGTGGCGAATAGAAATACATGCCGCCAAACGTGGACTTGTGTCGGCGACGGCGGCGAAATGTTCATCAAAGTTGGTTGGTGTTTTGTGTTCGGCGCGCGACGCGGCGGCGACGACGGCGTCCCGCGTTATTGCCGGTATCAGGTTCAAGACCATTCGATCCGTCCGGTCTGCGATCGATGCGGATCACCGGGAGAATGATGACGGTCGCAGGCTCGGTATTGGCGTCGACATATTTGCCGCCGCGCGGGCTCACCTCGCCTGGAAATCGGATGATGTCCCCCATTGCAAATTCCCCCTTACCGCCCAGGTCTGCGCCTCCTCGAGGCCACCGGTTCGGCGCCTTCCGCCAATTAAAGGACTTGCAAGGTTAACGGTCTGTTAAAGGCAACCCATTGATCTGCGAGGGCTTATGAACCGGATTCGCGACCATCACTCAGAGGTCGCGGTCGAGTTGGCCGAAAAATTGCGCATGTCCGAAAGGCCGGGATAAACCACGTAAGCGGTCATAAGGCAGGCGTTGCGGTGTCTATAACCGCAGCACCTACGGGCCGCGCTTGATGCCCTCAGCAACTATGTGATCGTCGAGGGGGCGAAGGCGGACGGTGACAACGTGCAACGGCTAAAACGCGCCTAGACAAGGGCGCAATCCATCTCATCATACTACCGAGTTCGGTAGCAAATCCGGTAGCAGCGATCGCCCTTTGTTCGCAGGTGATTATGCTGCCTCCTGATAGAGATACTTCTGAAAGCCCGCGAACACTTTTCCTATCTCATCCGGCTGCCGTCATAGGAATTGCCACTACAGCGCCGCCAATAAGTGTGATGAACTCGCGCCGCCTCATTCGATCACCCCGTCGGCAATGGTGAGCAACGACGGTGCGATTGTGAGGCCTAGTATCTTGGCGGTCTTGAGATTGATCACCATCTCGAATTTGGTCGGTTGTAAAACCGGCAAGTCGGCAGGCCTTTCGCCCTTGAGAATTTGGCCGATATATATGCCAGCTTGGCGGTAGGAATCGGTGCGAACGGCTCCGTAACTAATCAAGCCACCGGCCGAAGCCCACTCTCGATACGAGTATATCGCTGGAATTTTATAACGTGCAGCTAGAGACACAATTTTATCACGCCGACTGAAGAACGATGCATCGGTATTGATGATAACCGCGCCAATTTCTTTTTGGGCAATGGTTTCGAAATTAGCCTCAAGGTCATTTGCGTCTTTTGCGGTCAATATATGCAATTGCAATCTCATGATGCCAGCAGCCCTCTTTAAAGTTGCCTCGTCATGCTTCGCCGTGGCGTTATCAGGATTTAGAATTGCGCCCATGACGGTCGCTGTTGGCACTAACCGGTGTAGCAAGTCCATGCGCTTCGATGGCAGTTCACCGGCGAACGCGCTCACGCCTGTCATGTTGCCGCTTGGTTTGCTCAGGCTTGAAACGAGACCTACGGCGATTGGGTCATCACCAGTGTGGAAGGCAATCGGAATTGTCGCGGTGGCTTTCTGAGCGGCTCGCGCCGCGACGTTACCAGCCGCAGCGATTACGGCTACTCGATGGGCGACCAGATCAGCCGCGAAGACTGGGAGTTGAGCGTAATTATGTTCTGCCCAACGATACTCGAACGCGACGTTCTCGCCATTGATAAAGCCGGTTTCAGCCAAACCTTGATGTAAAGCGGCCATCTCCAAGTGTAGGGAAGACGGCTGC
The DNA here is from genome assembly GCA_035689725.1 of Pseudolabrys sp. Lineage (GTDB taxonomy): Bacteria > Pseudomonadota > Alphaproteobacteria > Rhizobiales > Xanthobacteraceae > Pseudolabrys. The sequence goes on along the minus strand of DASSLE010000321.1, from coordinate 8,277 downwards.
AAACCACTCAAAATCCCTATCACCGGCATCGCTGACTGCTGCTGCGCACGCGCAGCGAGCGGCCATGCCGCCACCGCCCCAGCGAAAAGCGATACGAACTCGCGCCGCCTCATTGCTCCCCCCGAGGCTCAGACATGGCATCGTACCAACCCAAACTGGCACCCCGGAAGGGGTGGGGCTTTTGGTCAACGGGGGGGCATCTGACTGCGCGTCGGCGTTTGACTGGGGGTCAAAGCAGACGCCAGAGGGCTGCAACGGCTGAACGACAACGGCACGACGGTGACGCACCCAGTGACGGGTGCTGCTGCCCTCAATGCGCCTCGCTGGTGCGTTAAAATGCAATTGTCCGCGCAGTCGGGAGACAGCCCGCAATGGCTGATTACTATTCTATTCTTGCCCGTGCAGTTTCTCGATTGGAAACCAACAATGCTCAGGTTCGCCAAGAATTGTACGAGTACGCGCGAGCAATTCTTAATGCTCATTTCGACAGAAGCGACCCACAAATATCAACATTAGGGGTTATAGATGAGCGGGTCGAGTTTGAAACCGCCACCCTCAGAGTAGAGGCGGAGTCGCAGTCTAAACCTGAGAGAAGCCCCGAGACGTTTGCAGATAACGATATACCGGATTTTGCCTCTTTACTGCGCGAGCCTGTCTTGCCAGCGCCAAGCTCCAATAATGTTGGGGTCTCTCCGCCCCCTTCACACCTAATCCCGAAAAAATTTACAAAATAGTGACGCATTCATCAGCCCCCGACGTAATGAACCGCGCAGGCATCCCGACTTTCTGATGCGCTCGCACTTGGCTATCTGGTACCGTAGGTGCTTGTGCGGTTTTCGATCAGGGTCGAATCGCATATAGTGCAACGATGGGAAGCCAATTTGGCCATGACATTGACTTTAGCTGTCCGCATTGCGGGGCAGGATACGTCGTGAGTTATACCGAGTTGCCGATTGCCGACAGCGGTAGCGACTATTGTGAGTGCTGCAAACGGAGGATGCTCCAATGGAATTCAGCCTTGCAACCGCGCTATAGGCTCGTGGAACGACCCGAGCGAAAACACCCATAACGCTTCGCGCGAGTTCCGGCGCGCCACCATTTCCTTCTATTGCCGCACCATACGGACACGTTGGTCGCCGCAGGCGGCGGCGGTCACGCCGATCTGGGCGTGACCGTAATCCGAATCGCACCAGCGCCCGCCTTCGAACAGACCGTGCGAAGCGGCGATCTGACCGAGGGCGACGCGCCCGGGCAGATTGCAGCGCGGATCAACCACGCCGCGTCGGCGCTGGCACACGTCTAACGCTTTTCCGCACGGATGTTCACTAGAACTCGAACATCGGCCGGGCCGAATGCCGCCCATAAACAGCACGCGCGCGCCGTGATTGGTTTCCAGATCATCGATGTAGGCTTGGAAACGTGCCGCATAAGAAATGCCAACACGGGCCTGCGCGCCCGTCTTGAGCGATATGATGACACCGACTGTCTTGTTGCCGTTGGCGTCGAGCACGTGCGACTGATGCTGATTAGTCGCTGTCGTGCGTTGGGTTTCTGACCGGCTATTGCGATAGCTTGTTATCGGCGCGGTCGCGCCTTGGGTAGTACAGTGGCCATCATTGTCGCAGGTGGTCGCTGGCGAACCATTTTGGCGATGATGTTGCCCGGCTTCTGCCGGTAATGCCATGAGTACACTGAGGGCGGCGAGTGCGGCGACTTTCATGCTTTCCTCCTAAGCGAAAAATCGAGAAGGCGGATGCACACGCAGTCACATTCAGTCACACTCACTACGTCGAACGCTTTTATAGCGCGTTAACAAAGTTGCTGGCGGTATTTTTGCACCATTAGGCATTAGGGGACAGGGGTTCGCACCATCACTGGGAACGATATGTCAAATGACGCATTATCCGCCAGCAATCGGGGACGGTGCCGCCAATGGACCGACGGGACTCCTACCTTTTCAAAGCTGCCGAGCTACTCGAATTGGCCAAGAACGAACATCACGCCGAGTTCAAGGCGGAGTTCGAGAGCTTGGCGCTTGCCTATCTTCGTTTAGCCGAGCAAGCAAAACAAAAAGACTATCTTGATATTGCTTCCGAGACGCCGCTGCTCAAACAAGACGGCGATCCGCAACCTAAGCACTAGATTCTTCCCCGTCCGCGCCCAGTTGAAATGTCACAGCGTTGCCTACTCCCTCGCCCCTCCCGATACAGTCCCCGCACACTGCCAACAGGGGGCTGCGTCTGGCGGGAGAGAGTCAAGCGCCAACGAGCAGGCGATCATGCAGTAACAGTTACGGCTATTATCCTTATTCTAGTCGCGCTCCACGAGGGGCTGTTGTCATGACAAGACATGAACTGATCGCGCGGCTCGAAGCGGCGACAGGGCCTGACGTTTCGCTTGATATAGCAATCCATAGCTTCATAAATGCTGGCAAGCGAATCCGCACCGACAGGCATGGCTTTCCGATGGAGGTTAAAGGCTATACTCATTCCATTGACGCCGCAGCTACGCTGGTGCCAGCGGGGCTTCAGGGATACGTTGGGATTTGCGGGAACCGTCTGACAGGCGTTTGGAGAAAGAATGAACCCACTCTTGAAGCAAAGCATGACGTACCCGCTATCGCCCTTTGCATTGCCGCGCTCAAGGCTGGACACGAATGACAACAAATACACTTGGATATTGTGGCGTGTTGCGTCAGGCGGCTATTTCATAAACAGTTAAGATTATTTAGTGCGACGATGTCTTGATCTAGCGTCTAGCATCGGGCTTCGGGCTGCCCTGGAAAATTTCGACGTTCTGCTTTTTCGCCTTCTGCTGTATCCAAAGCGCGGCGCTTGAGCGCATTCGCTCTCGATGGATTGACCATGCCTTCCCCCAATTAAAGGTCGCGATCATAGGTCGGACGTGATGAGGCTCCAAGTCAGCGGGGGGCGCACCATCAATCGGCAGCCGTAGAATTCATGATTGGCTTAATTAACTTGTTCATGAATTAAGTTAACCGCTCATCCACCGGATTCGTGGGGCTGTTCCCGTCGCTGCGGCCGGGTTGCGCTTGTCATTACCGCCGCCTTTGTACGCAAGCAGGCCTTGCCCAATGGGCAATGATTGTCCGTGTGGCAACGCAGACGCCAAAGGTCTGCCACGGCCAAGAATCGGCACCGAGCGTTCGCTGAGCATTCAGTGACAACCTCGCGCCCCATTCGTGGGCGAGAATTTATGATTGGCTTAATTAATTTATTAAGTGAATAAGTTAATGGGCTAATCCCTCGCCGCTTACGCGCGAAAGCAACGCCCGCCTGCGGGCAGCGCAGAGTTGGCATTTGCAGGTGAAGGGGCAAGTGGAGTTAGGTCTTTGGCAATCGCTTGAGATGACTGGAAAGACGGGCGCTGGCCATGTGGCGTAACATTGGTCGCGACTTGCCTTGGGGCTCTGAGTCACAGCTTTTTTAACGCATACAGCCTCTAATGAGAGAGCCCGTAGCTCAGTGGTAGAGCACCCCCCTTGGTAAGAGGGAGGTCGAGTGTACAATCCACTCCGGCAGCACCACAAAACATAATGCGAAGACGACAGTTCGACTCGTGGAGAATCCGTGGACTCTGTTCCTCGTGCGTTCACCCGTCGACGGATGCATAATCTCGTGTCGACGGCACTGAAACGAGAAGACGAAGGACGAGAATTGCCGGAACATGCTCTAGGTCGCTCCAATACAGGCGCGCGCCGGCATTTGATTGCAGGCTCGAACGGAGAAACAGACGTGACCAATTTTCATGGCCGTTTCGTGTGGTACGAATTGATCACCACAGACATGCAGTCTGCCAAGATTTTCTACAGCCGGGTCATGGACTGGGGCGTACTGGACGCCTCGATGCCCGGTAGGGCGTATACATTGTTTACTGCTGGAAGCGCCTTGGTAGGCGGGCTCATGGACCTAACGAATGAAGCGAGGGAAATGGGCGGAAGGCCGGGTTGGGTTGGCTATGTTGAGGTCAACGACGTGGACGCTACCGCCGACCGCATCAAGCACCTTGGCGGAGCAGTGCACGTCCCACCAACAGACGTTCCCAACATCAGTCGCTTTTGCATCTTTGCTGACCCGCAAACCGCAAGACTGGCGGTGCTCAAATGGCTGAGACCTACTCAAGGGCAACCGGCCGAGTTGGGTGCGCCGGGCCGTGTGGGCTGGCACGAGCTGCTCGCGGCCAACTGGGAAAAGGCCTTAAGTTTCTATGTCGAGCTTTTTGGGTGGCAAAAAGCGGACACCGAGACCGGGGAAATGGGCACGTACCAGATGTTCTCCGCCGGCGGGCAAACCGTCGGCGGGATCGTTACCAAGCCCCCGACGATCACGGTTCCCTTTTGGCTCTATTATTTCCACATCGGCGACCTCGATGCGGCGACGAGGCGCGTGAAGGCTGCTGGCGGTCAGATCCTCAACGGCCCATTTGAACTGCCGGGCGGCAGCTGGATCGTACAATGCGCGGACCCTCAGGGCGCTATCTTCGCTCTGGAAGGAAAGCGGGACCAGAAGGCTTTCGGATACTTCAAAGACGCGCGCGGCCGAAGATGGTCTTGGTAAATCAAACCGGAACTCCCATAGCGGAGGAGGCCGAGGCTTACGGCCCTACCCTGCGCTTATGCACGAGCGCGTGTCTCAGATGGTCAGTTGGAAACGCCCGGCTTCGAGCCGCGACCAAGAGCAAATTGGCCGACTGGACCTTCAACGTGGAATTCGATCCCGGTCATTTTGGCGAATAGGTCGATATTGGTTGTGCCGATCGCGCATCCGCCGAGCCCCATGTCCGTCGCCATTAGGTAGAACGTTTGAGTCAACACGCCTACATCCTTCAAAATGAGCGCATATGCGAGCGAGCTGTACTTCCACGAAATCCGACCAAAGCGTGCAGCAGTCGTGATCAGGATTTGAGGTGAGGCGGGTGCATCCATTGCGAATTGCGCTCCCGTCAACAGCGCTTCGAGCTCTGGAGTGCGGACGCCAATCGGCATCAACGCGTGTCCGCCGGCGTCGTAATGATAGAATCCTCGGGCAAGCCCGTTGCATTTGTCGACGGCCAGATAGAGCTCGAGCTCGTAGCTGGCCCCTGCGGACGGATATGGCCTGACCGTATACGTGACCGATGGACCGCCGTCGATGCTGCTTCTCCATCTCGACCGCACACGCGCGGTGTTTTCAAGAAACCACGAAAGCTCGGAAATCGTGATCGGTCTCTGGTCATCAAAGTTGCGGATGGAATGGCGCTCATGCAGGAGCCTCGCGAACGGCGAGATTGCCTCCGATCGGGCGGCCGAGAAGTTCTGCAAATTGATCTTCTTTCCGGGCCAGGGAGGTCTGACCGCTGGTAGCGGAGGCGCGACGCCCATGTATGGATAAACTCCGCCGAGCGGGTTGGCGTGCCGGCCTTCCGTGCTGCGCGCATGGAACAGAAGATCATGGAAGTCCCAAAGAACGAGGTTGACGTCACCCTCGGCTTGTCGGAGCCCGCTGTTGTTACCAGTGCCGATCTTGAAAAGGATTTGGCAATCCACCAGTAGAGCTAGAAGCTCGATACCCGGAAAACCGTCCTGCCGACGGAGCCGTTTGATTGATTGGGGTGTAGACAATGCAGCAATAGCGGTCGCAATGCTCGGATTGCAAATTTTGAACAACGCGCCGGCGCGTGGAGATTCGAGCACCATCTCTTTGCCGCGTCGTCGCATGTACGCGAACCGTGACAGGACGAGAACATCGGCATTGTCGAGCCGTGGCGCTCCCGGCCAATAATCGGCAGTCTGCGGTTCGATGACTACCTGGTCCTCGTGATTTCGTGATCTCTGCAGGCGGTACTCCAAAAGCCCGTGCTTGGCTAATCGCCGGACCAACAGGTTAATCTCCTTGTCGGTGTTTCGTTCGCCGGATGCAAACGAGGCGAGTGGCAGACCGACGCGCAGATCTTGCAGGCGGTCCGCAAGGCCGGCGCTGAACGCTCCCAAGCCGACCAAGTAACCATCGAAGGAGGCGATAACCTGCCCGGTCGCGTGCGCTTCGAGCGTAACATGGGTGCTGAGCCGAGCGGATAGAGTTGACGGCGCAACCCGTCGCGATCGCTTTCTTGCGGGAGCGCGCAACTGATTATCCTCAACTATGAGGATGAATTGGATTGAGCTCGGTCTCCGACAGTGGCCGCTCTCGAAGTCCGAGCTTTACCGGAACATCGTAAAGCCGGCCAGGCGCGAAGCGGCGATAGAAATGCCGTAATCCCGGAACGATAACCCTGACCACGGGAACGCCTATATCGGGACGCGTCTGATTGAGCACCAGGAAGTCCAGACCCTCTCGGTTGGCTAGACGGACGCAAGCGCTCACCTGCTCGCACGTGTCGAGGCGGCCGAATTTCGAACCGAACTCCAGTTGGACAGCTGGCTTGTCGTTTGAGGTTAAGAACGGATAATCCCGCAGGCGCAACGGAGTAGAGCCATCGAGACTCGATTTCTCTCCGGGACGGCCTCCCATGAGACCAATGGATAGGAATTGATTTACTTCGGTGAGTGCGCGCAGCAAGGCGATTCGGCTATCAAAGTGCGCGCCAGACCCGAACTCAATGTTTTCCTGCGAGTTCCGTTCCCAGTGCGAGATCGCTATGAAGCTCGGGATGCCGAGGTCGCTGGTAACGTCGAGCACCCAAAGCCGCCGGCCAGTTTCAGCAAGTTGGGTTTGCAAATTGCGGACATAAGAATCGTCGAGCTTGCCGAGGTCAACTTCCGCTCGCTGCAACCGATTGTACCACCAGATCGCATATGCATCTCGTTCCACTAGCTCAAGGAAGCCTTGAACGATTGCTTCCTCAAGTGTATTGCCGGCAGCGCAGCCATTGGAGTCCGCGAGGAACTCACCGGAGCCTCTATAGAAAAAATACAAGATGCTAGTCGGAAGATATTTGAAACGTCCGTCGCGCAGAGACCAAACCGGTGACCATTCGATCTCCGCCGATGGATCAAATAGGGCCGGGGTCCACGGCGGCGGTTCGTCCGGGTTGTTCTTCGCAAATTGTGCCTCGCTAAACAGCAGAACGTCATTCGGAAAGATGGCATCGCCGGACGGAAAATCGGTGAACCGCTTTGTCACTCTGATTTCGTCGCCCTGAAAGATCCCGGAATAACGCTCGATCGCTTCCATGAGCGCGCTGGCTTCCCCTTGCTCGGCAGTGCTGCCTTTACCATAGCTGCCGTTACGCAGTCCTGCCCTGAGCTCATTGACCGTTCTGGCGGGCGCCGAAAAATTGTGTGCGGCATAGTAATTGGTGTTCAGGGGCAAATCGGCTTCGATGCGCTCGAGACGCGAGACCACGCCTGTAAGGGGGCTCACGTGCTTTCGGAAACGTGCAACCGTGGCCCTGGGCGAGACGGTCCTGTACCCCCCGCTTGTCATAACTAGCTTGGCGCCGGCGCCAAGCTCGACTGGTAGCGGCGCACGGCTTGGGTCCCGCAGCTTCTTGCGGCCGCAGCTTGAACATTGTGGGCGCGCCGTCACGTAATGCTTCACGATCGTCGCGCCCAACAAGTCGAGGCTGATTATGTGGTCGCTCAATGGTGTGCGAAACTCAGTGGCGATCGCTTTCGCGATCTCTACAGCCGCAAGCTGCACGCTACTCTGGCCCAAACTGTTCCGGGCCAGAGGAGAAACGGCGACGCAGCGACCTGGTCCGCGGTTGAGGAGCGCCTTGACTTCCCGATTGCGTTTCATGCGATCGGCAAGACAAGTCCAGCAGGCGCCCTTCCTTGGTCTAAACAGTGGCCCTACGAGCGGGAAAATGCCCGAGGGTTGGACGAGCAGCCAGGGCGTACGCTCAGACAAATGCTTACGGTTCAATTCAGCCAATCGTTCTTCGAGATAGTCGTTCACAAGCGTGACCGTTAAGTCGGGGGAGCGTTTTACAACGCGAACGCCCAGCTCACGCAGAGCCGCCTCGAGTTCCGTTGCGCATTGCACGTCGATTGACTGAACGCGGACACGACAATTTTGGAGATTTCTCTCAGCCGTTGCCGGGGCTAGACCGAGGCTCGCCCAGTACGCCGCCACCGGGCCAGGGGGAGAACGCGCCGAAACGACATATCGGCGGTCGACCAATCGCTTCAGGGCATCCCAGATTTGGTCCGGTGGAAAATCCTGCTCCAGCTCGTGAACAAGCTCCCGAAAGCTCCTTCCACCTTCTCCTATTGCGGACGCCAGCGCGCAAAAGATCTCGCCGTGAAGAAAGAACTTCCTGTCCTCGGAGTAGAGG
>DASSLE010000320.1:0-2461 GCA_035689725.1 Pseudolabrys sp. | reverse complement strand
CTTCACGGTGGTTACCAGGGAAGAGAAATACAAGGCAAAAAATCTGGTCGACGTTGTCGTCTATCGCGGCTCCGACGCGTTGTCCGGCTGGATCTTCGACAGCCTGCAAGGATTAGGGCTAAAGCTCGGCGCTATTGCGTTTTGCTCGCTGCCGGTGGTGGCGGGATGGGCCGTGCTTTCGATGGCGTTAGGACGAGCGCACGAAAAACGCTCCGCCCAACTGGAGTCATCCAGTACCAAGGTTAAGAGTGAATATGGTTTTGGCGCAGCGTGAATTCGCTGCTTTCGCGCGCTGCGGCTGCTAATTCATTTCGGGTATTGCCGAAAATTTCGTGGTCACCCATGTGGTGACCCCGCAGAAAAGGGCTGCTACCTGTTGATATCTCGTGCTGGTGAAAAGGACTGCCCCTAAAGGGGCTGAGTGGTGGAGCCGAGGGGATTTGAACCCCTGACCTCCTCATTGCGAACGAGGCGCTCTCCCAACTGAGCTACGGCCCCGCCGAAGGGCAACGACGAACGTCGTTACGTGAAAATGCGGCGAGTGGCCGCCATTTAGGGCCGAGGGGCTAGCCTGTCAAGGATGCGGGCACCGGCAGCGCCATCAGCGGTCGGCTTGTTCGAGGCCATTCGACCCGCTACTTTGCGCTCGGTTTGCAAACAGGCGGATACTCATGCGCGCGCTACTCGATATTATTCTGTTGGTTCTGCAGATTTACATTTGGCTGTTGATTGCGGCTGCAGTCCTGTCCTGGCTGATCGCCTTCAACGTGGTCAATACCCACAATCAGGTCGTGGCGACCATTGGCGAATTCCTTTACCGCCTGACCGAGCCTCTGTTGCGGCCGATACGTTCGATGCTGCCAAATCTTGGCGGGATCGATGTCTCGCCGGTGATCCTGATCCTGATCATCTTATTTCTCGAAAACGTCATCATCCGATACATCTATCCGAACGTGTTTTAGCGCATGGCGGGCAAGCCATGGTCGCTGACGGCCAATGGCGCGACGCTCACAATCCGGCTGACGCCGAAGGGCGGCCGCGACGTTATCGATGACGTCGAAGTGCTGGCGGACGGGCGGGCCGCATTGAGGGTGCGCGTGCGCGCGGTGCCGGCGGAGGGCAAGGCCAACGCGGCTCTCATTCGGCTGATCGCAAAGACCATGGGCGTCCCACCGCGTGATGTCGTTCTGGTCGCGGGCGCTACTGGCCGGCTCAAGCGGCTCGTGATTTCGGGCGACGGCCCAACGCTTATTGCGGCGCTGGAGAAAATCGTCACCCCGCGCTAAGGCTTGTTTCGTCGAGGCCGACGGGCGGACCATGAGCGCGCGCATCATTGACGGTAAAACCATCTCGGCGGCCTTGCGTGGCAAGGTCGCAGATGCCGTTCACCGCTTGCGTCGGGACCGTGGCATCGTACCGAGTATTGCCGTCGTACTCGTCGGCAACAATCCCGCGAGCGAAGTCTATGTGCGTAACAAATCCAAAGCGGTCGCTGAATCAGGCATGGTCGCCTTCGACCGCAAGTTGCCCGTGACAGTCAGCGAAACAGAGCTGATCGATCTCATCGCCGAGCTCAATGCCGATGAGGAGGTCAATGGCATCCTGGTTCAGTTGCCGCTGCCGAAGCAGATTGACGCCCACAAAATCATCGCTGCGATCGATCCGGCCAAGGACGTGGATGGCTTCCATCCGCTCAATGTGGGGCGGCTCGCCAGTGGCTTGCCCGCTCTGGTGCCATGCACACCGATGGGATGCGTGATTCTGGCCAAGACGGTGCGTGAAACGCTCGCCGGCCTTGAGGCTGTGGTCATCGGCCGCTCGAACATCGTCGGCAAACCGGTGGCGCAATTACTGCTGACAGAAAATGCGACAGTGACAATTGCTCATTCCAAAACGAACGATCTGCCAACAGTATGCCGCCGCGCCGATTTGCTCGTCGCTGCCATCGGCCGTCCGGAGACGGTCCGCGGTGATTGGATCAAGCCGGGCGCAACGGTAATTGATGTCGGCATCAACCGCGTAGCGGGGGAGGGTGGCAAATCGCGCATCGTCGGAGATATCGCCTATGCCGAAGCCGCGAAAATTGCCGGCGCGATCACGCCGGTGCCGGGCGGCGTTGGACCGATGACGATTGCGTGCTTGCTGTTGAATACCTTGCGCGCCGCCTGCGCGCAGAAGGGATTGCCGGCGCCAAAAGTATGATTACGCCTGCCAGGCGTAGGCGACCTTATCGAGTGTCTTGGCGCCAAAGCGCTCCGAGGAGCGCGCGACTGCGCGGCCGCCAAGCGCACGATAAAATTCCATCGCCGGCTCGTTGTCGGAGAGAGCCCAAACCACCAGGCTCTTGAGACCGCTCTGATTCAAATCTTTGCGCGCGGCGGAAAACAGGCGACGCCCAAACCCGAGTCCCTGGAACTCGGGCCGAAGATAGATCTCGTAAATCTCACCGTCATAAAACAGG
>DASSLE010000319.1:0-2617 GCA_035689725.1 Pseudolabrys sp. | reverse complement strand
CGCCAACGACATCGCGGTTGAATTCACTTCGATCTCCAAGACGTTTTCGATGCCGGGCTGGCGCATCGGTTTTGCTGTCGGGAACGAGCGCGTCATCGCCGCGCTCGGTCGGGTGAAATCCTATCTCGACTACGGCGCCTTTACGCCGGTGCAAGTGGCGGCGACCGCTGCACTGAATGGTCCCGAAGATTGCATCAAAGAGATGCGCGAAATCTATAGGCGCCGACGTGACGTTCTGGTGGAAAGCTTTGGTCGTGCAGGCTGGCACGTCCCGGTGCCGCGCGCGTCGATGTTCGCCTGGGCGCCGATTCCAGAACCGTTCCAGAGTCTTGGCAGTGTGGACTTTTCCAAGCTATTGGTTGAGAAGGCCGATATTGCCGTCTCGCCGGGCATCGGTTTTGGCGAATACGGCGAAGGCTTCGTGCGAATAGCATTGGTGGAAAATGAGCAGCGTATCCGCCAGGCTGCGCGCAATGTTCGCCGCTTTCTCGACCGCGCGCCGGAGCAGCTGCACAACGTCGTTCCGCTCGCTACGCGGCGCTAACCACGGACACACACATTCATGGCCGCAGCCCTGAGAGTGGGTGTCGCCGGATTGGGCACGGTCGGCGCCGCGCTGGTCGCCCAGGTCGCGCACCAGCGAGAGGCATTAGCCGCGCGTTGCGGCCGGGCTATCGAAATCGTCGCTGTGTGCGCACGCTCGCGCGCCAAAAATCGCAGTATCGATCTCAAAAAGATAAAATGGCTCGTCAATCCGGTCGCGCTCGCGCGCGAACCCGGGATCGACGTATTCGTTGAACTGATCGGTGGCGCTGGCGAGCCCGCCAAGGGGGCGGTCGAGGCGGCGCTTGCATCTGGCAAGTCGGTGGTGACTGCCAATAAGGCCCTGCTCGCCGGTCACGGCGTCAAGCTTGCCGCGCTTGCTGAGGCTCATCACGTCGCGCTCAATTTCGAGGCGGCAGTTGGCGGCGCCATTCCAATCGTTAAGACGCTGCGTGAAGGAATGGCTGGCAATTCGTTTGAGCGCATCTATGGCATTCTGAATGGCACCTGCAATTACATCCTTACGCGGATGGAGCAGGATAGGATGCCATTCGCCGAGTGCCTTAAGGAGGCGCAGCGCCTGGGTTATGCGGAAGCTGATCCAAGCTTCGATATCGAGGGCCATGATACCGCGCAAAAACTCGTCATTCTGGCGAGCCTCGCGTTCGGCACGAAAGTCGACCAGAGCGCGATTTACGTGGAAGGCATTTCTTCGATTACACCCGCTGATCTTTCTGCCGCGGATGAACTCGGGTACCGCGTGAAGCTTTTGGGCGTGGCCGTGAAAACGCCAAAGGGCATTGAGCAACGCGTCCATCCGACCATGGTGCGCAAGGATTCCGCGATTGCCCAGGTAATGGGCGTGACCAATGCAGTGACGATCGATGCCGTGGACATCAATCCGTTGACACTCGTTGGCCCTGGTGCCGGCGGAGCCGCCACCGCCTCGGCGGTACTTTCCGACATCGGCGACATCGCGCGCGGCGTGCGCACCGCGCCCTTCGGGCGGCCGACAGCGCGGCTCACAAGCGTACGGAAGGCACCGATGCAACGGCACGAAGGCGGCTACTACATTCGGCTGGTCGCGCGCGACAAGCCGGGAACCGCGGCCACCATTGCCAAGCGCCTTGCTGAACAGGAAATTTCGCTGGAGTCGATTGTGCAGCGCCATGACCCGGCGCACCTTGGTCGCGACACCAAGGCTGGTTCCGTCCCCGTTATTCTCATTACTTACGCAACAAGCGAGGACGCCGTGCGCAAGGCTCTTGCGGCAGTGGGGCGCGATAGGGTGATCTCAGGCCGGCCGCAGGTGATCCGGATCGAAAAGAACTGATCGGCCGCGTAACAAAAGCCGCGTTTGTGAGGGGAGCGTCAAAATGGCGAGTATTACCGTCCAGCCTGAATTGCTGCTGGAGCGCATTCTCAGCCTCGAGATCGTCCGCGTGACCGAACGTGCAGCGGTATCCTCGGCGCGTCTTCGCGGCCATGGCAAGGACAAGGCCTCCGATCAGGCAGCAGTCGACGCTATGCGGCGCGAGCTCAACAAGCTCCCCATCGACGGAACGGTGGTGATCGGCGAGGGCGAGATCGACGAAGCCCCAATGCTATTCATCGGCGAGAAAGTCGGCACCAAACACGGCCCGAAGGTCGACATAGCGGTTGATCCGCTGGAAGGCACAATTCTGTGCGCCAAGAACATGCCGGGGGCGATCGCCACGATTGCGATGGCTGACGCCGGCACTCTGTTGCATGCGCCCGATTGCTATATGCAAAAAATCGCCATTGGCCCCGGCTATCCGAAGGGCACCATCGACCTCGACGCTCCGGCGGACGAAAACATCATGCGCCTGGCCAAGGCCAAGGGCGTCAAACCTTCGGAAATAACCGCCATACTCCTCGACCGCCCACGTCACGCTGACATAATCGCGGCGGTGCGCAAGACCGGCGCCGCGGTCAGTCTTATCAGCGATGGCGACGTTGCGGGCGTGATCCATTGCGCAGAACCCAAAACTGGCATCGACATCTATCTCGGCATCGGGGGCGCACCCGAGGGCGTGCTAGCGGCGGCAGCCCT
>DASSLE010000318.1:0-2892 GCA_035689725.1 Pseudolabrys sp. | reverse complement strand
ATCACGGGGCGCGGGCCGAGAAGCAGGGCTTCAATATCTCGTTGGAAAGGTCGTTTGATCCGGCCACTGGCGAAGTCGATGTCTTCCCGCAAGACATTACACGGGTTCTTCTGAACCTTATTTCAAATGGCTTCTATGCGGCAACGAAGCGCAAAGCGCAGGCCGATACCAATGGCTATGAGCCCACCCTTGCGGTGGCGACTAAAAACCTCGGCGACAGCGTGGAAATCAGGATTCGCGACAACGGCAGTGGTATTCCGCCCGAGGTGAAGGAGAAGATGTTCAATCCCTTCTTCACGACCAAACCGGCAGGGGAAGGAACCGGCCTTGGCCTGTCCATCAGTCATGACATCGTCGTCAAGCAGCACGGCGGGTCTATTGAGGTCGATACGCAACCCGGCAAGTTCACGGAAATCAGGATCGTTCTACCGCGGTTGGCTGTTCCTTGATGTCCGCTATTGGCACTTAGCGGTCATTCTGACTGCACCGATTAATGTCCGCTTTCGGGGGTAAAGCGGACATGATTGAAGGCGGCGTTGTAAATCAATGCGTGGCCTATTGGTCCGGGGCAGTAAGCCCGCTTGCGGGAGCCGCGTCGATGTAGAGTCGAGTTATCGAAGTGCAAATTCTATGTCGGAGTTGCGAATGTTGCCGACCTAGGTTCGTTATCACACTAACAGGGGGGTGTTATGCTTTCGGCTTTAATTGGGGTTCTGATTATTTACGTCGTTGGCGCAATTTGTTTTTGGGCCATCGAAAAGTTCGTCAATGATAGTCGTTTGGCAAATCTTCTCAAATTGCTTGTGGTGCTGATCTGCGTGGGGGCGATCCTGCAGCGGGTGCTGCCATTGGCGGGAATTAATTTGTTTTAGCCACGGCTAATTTCCATCGAGACGAAATAAACTTCATTTAGGCAATGCAAACGGAGATAAAACCATGTCGCTAGGACTCATCCTCGTTATCATCCTCATAATTTTTCTGCTCGGCGGCTTCAGCGGCCGCTTCGGCGGCTACGGCTACGGCTTCGGTCATGGTGGCATAGGCGTTATCGGCATCATCTTGATCGTCCTCGTCGTACTGCTTCTCATGGGGAGGCTTTGAACTGACAACAAGTTTTGGTCTTGACCCTGCTTCGGAGATGGCACCTACCGACCCGAAGACCGAGGTCGTGTCGCCGGCAGAAGTGCCGGAGGACTTGCCTCTGCCGTCGGATCCGAAAGTCATATTTCTTGGTGGTCTGTTCGGCCTGGCGCTGCTGGCGTCAGCCTATATGGCACGCGAGATCATATTGCCATTTGTCTTTGCTATCGTTCTCAAGCTCCTCCTACAGCCAGCCTTCCGCATATTGGAGCGATTGCATGTACCGCGGACAATCGCGGCGCTGCTGCTGATCGTTGCGCTATTCGGAACGGTCGTCGGCTTGGGTACGGCCATTTCTAGCCCCGCTCGCACGTGGGCAGCCAAGCTTCCAGAGGGCATTCCTCGGCTTCAGGAGCGGCTGAGTTTCATGCGAGAGCCCGTCGATGCACTGCAACGGTTTTTGCGACAGGTAGAAGATTTTGGAGAAACGGGACCATCATCAACTGTCGCAGCGCCGGCGCAAGGTCCAACTCTTCTGTCGAAGCTATTCACGGGGACACGAAACTTTGCCAGCGGTTTCTTCACGACGGTGCTGTTTCTTTTTTTCCTTCTAGTGTCTGGCGATATTTTTCTGCACCGCCTCGTCGAAATACTGCCGCGCTTTAAGAGCAAGCGCCAGGTCGTAGAAATCTCGCAGCAAATTGAAAGCGACGTCTCCGCATATCTGTTCACGATAACGATCATGAACGCGGCGGTAGGGATAGCTACGGCATTGGCAATGTGGTTCACGGGAGTGGGCGACCCGATACTCTGGGGGACGGTGGCCTTTTTGCTGAACTATGTGCCGATCCTCGGCACTGCTTTGGGCGTTTTGATCTTTCTGCTCGCTGGCCTGTTGACCCACGACATACTCTGGCAAGCGCTACTTCCGGCGGGGCTTTATTTTGGATTTCATCTGATCGAGGGCGAGACTGTAACGCCGTTGCTTCTAGCCAGACGGTTCACCCTAAATCCCGTCCTCGTCATCATCTCGCTCGTCTTCTGGTTCTGGATGTGGGGTATTCCGGGCGCGATCCTCTCTATGCCCATGTTGGCGATTACTAAAATCATTTGCGACCGTCTTCAGCCGCTGGCTGCATTTGGCCACTTCCTTGAGGGTTGAATGCCAGCGGCCTCAATGGCTCGGCCTTACTGGACAGCCCTCTTTGACGTTAACGTACTGCACGACCGGCGGGAGCGCCGATCTAAAATCGGCGCCCAAGCACCCAGCCGATGAGCACGGCCGCAGCAATGGTGCCGGCGATCTGCTGACGCGAGCCGTTGCGCACGATATCGGCTGCTCCGTTCACCGCCTCATCGGCGGCCCGCGCGATGGCCGCGGTTGATGCCTGCACCGGATCGGCTACCGCCCGCAACGCATCTTCGGCGCGGGCACGCGGCTTGTGCGGTCCGCGCAGAAAAGCGATGGCGAGGAGGACAGCGGCTAGCAATGCCGCCGTCCCCCCGAGAATGCCGAGCGCCGCGAAGATGCCGAGCTCAAGCTCGAGCCAGAGATAGAGTGCGACGAAGCAGAGGGCGAGCGCCAGCATCGCCGTGAACGCGCCGAGTATGACGAGTACGATGGTGATAGCGGTTTCCCGCGCCAAGCGCTTGACGTCAATGCCGACGAGTCGCAGCAGCGTCGCGACCATCAACGGCGGCCTTTCATTATACCGATGAGTATGCCGATTCCGAATGCGCCAATGACGACGCCCAGCGGATTGCGCCGTGCGACGGCCTCGAATTCGGAAAGCAGGGTGTTTGCTTGGTCCT
>DASSLE010000317.1:0-7079 GCA_035689725.1 Pseudolabrys sp. | reverse complement strand
GAACGTAGAAGTCAGTTGAAAGGTGCGCATCATCCCCTTGGCGACCCGTTCCTGGGGCGTCATATGGGTGGCGTCTTCGCCGCGAAAGCGTATGATCCCTTCGTCGGGCGGGAAATATCCCGTCAGCAGATTGAAGAAAGTGGTCTTGCCGGCGCCATTCGACCCGATAATGCCGGCGACTTCATTTTCCTGCAGAAGATAATCAACCTTGTCGACCGCAACCTGCGCGCCGAATCGTTTCGTTACCGATTCCGCTCGAATAATTTCGGCGCGCCCGGCCATGCTGGAAATATTCTCTCACGTACCACGGCGCACGCGAAAGGCATGCGCCGAAGATCGCAACTACTCCGCCCGGGCGGACGAGCCGCCCGGGCGATATTCATTTTAGTAGCCGAGAGACTTCAGGGTCGGCATCACCGCGTCGCCGCCCTGAGAGCCCATGACGGTGAAAACATCCCATTCGTTTTTACGCTCGTCGGCCCCCTTTCCCTTGACCAGGAAAGCGGCGTGTTTGTAAACGGCCGCATGGTCCTGGCGCCATTTGGCGGGACCCTTGACGGTGTTGAATTCTGCGGTGCCGCTCATGAGTACCTCCGACACTTTTTTCGCATCGAGGGACTTTGCCGCTTCGAAGCCTCGGAACATCTCCATGTAGGCGATGTACGCGATTGCGGCATAGGCATCAGGAGGCGTTCCGTATTTTGAACGAAACAGTTCGGTAAACTCCTGCGCACTTTTAGCCGTTTCCCTATCTTCGAAATTACTCAAGTCGTAGTAGAAGTAATGCATGGCGTAGACGCCCTGCAGTGCTTCCGGCGGCACACCCTTGGCCACCACGTTGGTGATGAAGGCATTGAAGATGGTCATCTCCTTGCTCAGGCCCATTTGACTGACCTGCTTGAGCAGTGCCACGGCGTCGGCGCCGAACTGCGCGAAAATGAACGCATCCGGCTTCGCGGCACGGACCTTTTGCAAAATGGTGGTGAAGTCGCTAGTTCCCAGCGACACCTCGTCATAGCCGACGATCTCCGCGCCGTATTGCTTGGCGGCCTCATAAACCCCGTCCCGGATGTCCCAGCCAAAGCTGTCGGAACGGGCCAAGAAGAAGACACGCTTCTTGCCCAGCGTCTTGACCACCGAAGTACCGGCCATATAGCCGACGGTCCACGGGCTATACGCGGTGGCGAAAGTCGAATCGGCAAGCTTGCCCTTCTGGAAACCTTCCTTTGCCATGACGCAGACCGGGAAGTAGGGCATCGGCTCCTTCGAGACGATGGCATTGATGGCGTAAGCGAGCGGCGCCCAGGTCTGGCCGCCAACGCCGCGGATCCCATCCGAAACCATGTAACGATAGCGGCGGACGCCGACATCGAGCTTGGCTTCGTCATCGTCGACGACACCTTCAACAGCCACCTTTCCCCAGGGCATGTTGAGCCCACCTTTTTTGTTGACGACATCGATTGCCAGCAAAGCGCCCTGCTTTTGTGTTTCGGCTACCGCCGCGAACGTGCCCGTGAGCGGGAGCAGCACGCCGACCTTGATCTTGTTCGGTTCATCCGCACCGGCAGCACCGAGTCCAAAAGCGCTGCAGAATATGGAAACCGCCAGCAATCCCCATAATTTCTTCATCAGTGTCTCCTCTCCAAAATCAAGTTTATCATTCCGTTATGTGCACTTGGCGCTCCACCGACATCGGTCGCCGGGGCGGTGATTATGTGATTGCGCGATACAACGAAGTCACGGTTGCGCCTAGCTTCGAATGCCGCAGACGCTTAGCGTTCTTACAAAACAATGATCAAAATTTTTCAGTTGCACCTTGATTTACATCAAGGCGATGCGCACGGCAGCGTTCCACGAAAGCGAGTGCGCCGATGGACCCTGGTCTCATTTATCTTGTCTTCTCCGAAACATTTGTCCGGGGAATGTCGATTCGTGCAACCGCAAAACCGGGGTCGTAAGATGATAAGCTTGGTCTATCGTATGGCTACCATCGCGGCTGTGGTGCTTTTCGCCGGCGCGGCGAGCGCACAGCAGTTCACAATGAAGTTGTCGTCACCGACGGTCAATGACGCCATCCATGAGTGGATGAAGACGTTCAAAGCTGGCGTTGAACAGCGCTCGGGTGGCCGCATCAAAGTAGAGATCTATCCGGCGAGCCAACTTGGGCAAATCCCGGCTACGGTTGATGGTGTCACCCTTGGCACCATCGAGTTTGCTATTCCTGCCGTCGGATTCCTGATCGGGCTGGAGCCGCGCTTCCAAGTATTCGACGCTGCAGGCCTGTTTGATAGCGTCGAGCATGGTCAAAAAGTGCTTGCCGATCCCGCCGTCCGCGCGCGGCTTGCGAGTTTCGGCGAGACGAAGGGCGTGGAACCGCTGGTGATGGCACTCAACGGCCCATTAATGGTGGTGTCGCACAAAGCAATTCGCACAGTCGCGGACTTCAAGGGACAAAAGATCCGCGTTCCGGGCGCAGCGCCGCTGCACATCGAACCGTTCAAGAAGCTTGGCGCCCTGCCGGTATCGATCCCGCTCGGCGAGGTGCTCCCGGCGATGCAGAACAAAACAATTGACGGTTCGATCTCATCGTTCAACGTTCTGACGGCGTTCAAGTACTATGACGTGACCAAAACAACGACTTATCTTCCCGGCTCGTTCCTCGTGGTTGGTGGTGTCGTCAACCGGAACTTCATGACGTCAATTGGGCCGGAGCTTGCCGCCATCGTCAGAGAAGAGGCCAGAAAGGCCGAGACAGTGTTGTCCACGGTCGGCGTCGCCGATGTCGAGCGCACCAGGCAAATCTGGCTCAAGAACGGCGGCGAAGCAATTACTCTGCCCGCCGCTGAAGCCAGTAGCTACCTCAAGGAAGTGACGTCGGTCATCCCGGGTGTGCTCGCGACCAATCTGAAAATGAAAGAAGACTACGACACCCTGGTCGAGGCAGCGAAGCGACTTCGCTAGTGGCAACGAAATAGAGTCTAGCAATATTGGCGGTGCATGCCGCATGGCTGTACTAGTTAACCCCAAGCAGGAAGCGCATTCCGCCGAGCGAGATCGCTGGAATGTAGGTAATCAACACGAGCGCGATCAGATAGATCACAAGAAACGGAATGATGCCGCGATAGATGGCGCGCAATTCAAGCCCGAGCACAGACTGGGCGACAAAGATGTTCATCCCGAATGGCGGATGAAACAAGCCGATTGCCAAGTTGACGGTCACAACGATGCCGAAATGGACAGTGTCGATACCAAACGCCTTGACCAACGGCACGAGCAGCGGTGTCAACAACAGAATCGCTGACAGCGGATCAAGAAAACAGCCGACTGCCAGCAGGATAACGTTCACGGTCAGCAGAAACGTCCAGGCGGAAATATTGAGCGATTGCAACCAGGCGACGATCGCCGCGGGAACCTGATTGACAGTCAGCAGCCAGGAGAAAACCCCAGCGCATGCGACAATAATCAGTATCTGCGCCGAGAATAGCACCGTGACGGAGGCGGCCTCGACGATATCGCGCCAGCCGAGTTCGCGAAAAATAAAGCGGGTGACGAAGGCGGCATAGACGCAAGCGACCGCCGCCGCCTCAGTCGGCGAAAAGATGCCACCATAGATGCCGCCCAGGATAATGAACGGCATGCCGAGGGCCCAAACGCCGCGGGCGGTCGCACGGAGGAAGTGATCGAATTTGAATGCCTCACCGGCACCAATGCTGTTGCGCCGGGCGAACCACATGACATAGCCGGCCAGCATGAGTGACAACATCAAGCCCGGCACCACGCCCGCCGCATAGAGCCGGGGCACTGATTCCTCCGCCGCCGCGCCGTACACGATCATCGGAATACTGGGCGGAATAATTATATCGATCGCGCCAACGGCGGTAACCAGCCCGGCGGCGAAGTGTTCCGGATAGCCCGCGCGCCGCATCGCCGGATACATGATACGGCCGATGGTGGCGACACAGGCCGCGCTCACCCCGGAAATCGCGCCGAAGATCGCCGATGTGCCCACCGTGGTGACCGCGAGACTGCCGCGCACCGAACCGACGCCGGCCTGGACAAAATCGACCAGACGCTGCGCGACGCTACCGCGTCCCATCAGTTCGCCGGCATAGACAAAGAACGGAATGGCCAACAGCGCGAAGGCATTGATCGATCCGAACATGTTCTGATGCAACGCCGCGAGCGGCATGTGCATAAAAAACACAAGCGCGACGCTGACCGACGCCAGCAGAACGATGAAGATCGGAAAGCCCAACAGCAGGAGAACGACCGGCAACACACCGAGCGCAAACGACATTACTCAGGTCTCCGTGCCGAATTTTCCGACACCCAACGGGCGCCCGGTCAAGGCTTGAACGAAGCGAAGGCAGCCGATTAGCGCAATTAGACCGAAGCCCACCGCCACCGCGCCATGCGGAATCCACATCGGCACACGCGCCATGTCGCTGACGCGCCCGATGGTGAACATTTGCTCGGCATAATAAGCCGAATTCCACAGCACGAAGGCGGTGAGAATAACGATCACCGCGAGCTCCGCCATTCGCACCAGCCGCCGCAACGGCAGCGGCAGCGCGTTCACAACCACGTCCATGCGCAGGTGGTGATTGCGCCAGGCGACAACGGCGGCGCCCAGAAAGGTCATGAAGACCATGATGTAGATTTGCAGCTCGTCGGCGCTGAGGATGGTCTGGCCGAAGCCGTAGCGCCCGATAACATTGATAAAGTTGAGGCCGACCGCTGCGATGAAGGCATAAGCGAGCAAGCGTTCGATCCACCATATCAGACGGTCGAGAATGCGCGTAACCACAGTCGAATGGCCTCAATCTGCGCGCCGGTCGTCAGAGATGCTCGACCCGTCGTCTAACTCAATCACAGGGCTGGGTGATTTGATACATATCAAGCGGCAAAGCTAATTACCGCATCCCCGCTGACATTTGTGAGAAGCCAGACTCGTGACTACAATTCAGCGGGTCCGCAAGAGAAGCCGCGGGGCTTGATAGCGCAGGACCGAACAGTCATACGAAGGCACGCTTGACTATCTGTGGGAACACGTCCGTTCATAATAGGCTGAGCTTTCCCTAATCCGTAAAACCCGATTAAGAAGAGGGAGTAAAGGGCCCCTTCAACCGACCCGCCGCTGCTTTCGTCGCCGTCTCGCCGAGTTCTTTTGCTTGCTCGGTCAACGATTTCAATTGCGTTTGAAAGAACTCTGTTTGAATTCGCACCAAATCTTGTAAATCCTTGGCTTGAGTCAGCTTTTGCGCAAATCCAAAAGCGCTGTCGACATTTTGCTGAGCATAGTCTGTCACTTTTTTGTTAAGCTCTGTGGTCGCCCAGGGTGAGGCTGACATATTTTTTTGAAAGAAATTTAGATAGTTCTCCATCGCCTTACGAGCTTGCTGCACAGTCTGTCCTGCTATTGTACTTAAATCGTCGGATGATTTTTTGTCTTTTTCCATGTTTCCCTCCTAAGCATTTACTAAATTGAAATGCGACAAACGCCCCCGTGATCATGCGCTGAGGTTTTTACAACAACAATGCCAGCGGCTGACCTAAACAATCAGTGGCTAAAGATTAAAGAAATGACCCCAGAGGGGGGAATCCTCTGGGGCCAATCGTGGCTGGACGCAGGGGTGGGGGGCACGTCAGCGCCCAGCTTTGAAATTTAGGTAGGAAGGACCTGATCCAATTCAAGTAACAGCAAGCCCCTGTCTAAGCTTTTCACGTTAATTTGAAAAATGAGGCAGCAACGCTGTCTGATCTATCTCAATGATGATTCAGCGATTCTCAAGTCTTCTTTTTCAAGCACCGGAGAGGCTTGTTGCGTGAGGAGCTTCGGCTTTTTCGGTGCGCAAACCGAGAGAGCGCGCTTGGACAGTGTGTGAGGCAACACCCTCAAAAAATGAGCAGCCTTCGACCTTTGTTCCAAGAGTGCCCTCTCGTTTTTCCGAACCAACTGCATTCATGGCTTGAAGAATATCGTGCCGAAACCAGACCACATTGCTGATCTTGAACGGAGGCAGAAAGCCCTAGAAGAAGAAATTGCTAAGGCGTTGTCGAATTGCTCGCCCAATGACTCAATGGTCGCTGATCTCAAGAGTCGCATGCTGCATCTCAAAGAAGAACTCGAACGCTTTCGTCATGCAACTGTTCAGGATCGACGTCTCCATTAACACTTATCCGTGAGCGACGCACATAGGCGCCTGCCATGCGCACAGTAGAGACAATGACGGCAGAGAAAATACGTCGCAAATCATTCGCGATATTGCTTGGGATTTGCCAGGATTGCGGACAGCCCGTCATAGCTGGACAGGAATTCCATCGCTCAGATAACAGCATTCAGCATGCGCTTTGCCTCTATGATCCCGCGTACGCTAAACGTGTGCGTGAACAAAAGTCGAATACGAGCGGGGTTTAGAGATCAGAGACCAACGTCGGCCGACTTTCCGCCGGAGCAAGCGTAGCTTCGCTCCAGGTTTCATTGTCCGCTTTGGGTCAAAAGCAGACATTGCAGGCTTCACACCTTAGTAAGCGCCAAATTCGAACCAGTCTCTGCCCCGGCAGTCTCTATTTCCGGGAAACGGGATTTAGCGGCCAGAGACAAAGGCGCTGAAATGCCCTCACCAACTTCGTATGCGGCATCGCGGAGACGTAGCGCTCGCGCGCAGCCCCGCCAATTCGGGGGCTATTCGCCAGCCGCCGGGAAATCTCTCCAAACGTGGGACTGCGTGGTGGCGGACGCAGTCGCAATCGAACTCGTATCTACTCTCAAATTCCCTGCTAACAGGGAAAAGAACAGGGAATTTCCCAAAATCGTGGCTTCTAGCGCACCAGAGACTCCAAATAGTGACTGCAGCACTGAGTTTTAGACGAAAATTCCCTAATCAACGAAACAGGTTTATGCCTCAGACGTCGGCGAGATGGCTGTGGGCGTGCTTCTCGATGACCCGGGACGGCCTGCTGCCACGGTGGTTCACCCCTGTCGGTATCCACGTGCACGCATTCGAAGGGTCGGCCCACACGGTCGCAACCGCGCTCGGCACAAAAAACTCCGAGAAGATCAAGTCGCCATCGGTGCC
>DASSLE010000316.1:0-4354 GCA_035689725.1 Pseudolabrys sp. | reverse complement strand
CGCAAGACCACGCCGGGCCTGCGCGCACTGCAGAAGCACGCGGTGGTCTGCGGCGGCGGCGCCAATCACCGACTTGGGCTCGACTCCGGCGTGATGATCAAGGACAACCACATCGCGGTCGCCGGCAGCATCGCCAAAGCCATCGAGCACGCGCGCAAGGGAGCGCCGGCGCTGATCAAGATCGAAGTCGAATGCGACCGGCTCGACCAGGTGCGCGAGGCAATCGCGGCGCGCGCCGACATCATCATGCTCGACAACATGCCGCTCGATCAGATGCGCGAGGCCGTGCAATTCGTCAACGGGCGTATTCCGCTGGAGGCCTCCGGCGGCGTGAAGTTCGAAACGGTGCGCGCGATCGCCGAGACCGGCGTCGATTATATTTCCTCAAGCAAGATGATCCAGGCTGCGCCCGCCGTCGATATCGGGCTGGACGAAGCATGACATGAAGCCCGCCGCAGTGCCCCGTCAACACAGGCTTTTCTCGTAAAGTCTCAGCGACCGGAGAATTGGGGAACTGCGTGGTGGGGCTGGGAGGACTCGAAGCTCCCCCGATAGCGACCGTTCAAGGCATGAGTGCAAATTGGCGGTTTGTCACATCAACGGACCTAAGCGGACCGACCCATTTGAGTCTGCTCTTGCCGTAACACCGGACATTCGTCGGCGTTACGGCGGGGCGCCGACCAACTTTTGTCGATAACGATTTTGCACAACGCACGCGCGTGCGAGGGAAAGCTCACCGAGGCGGTCAGCTCCGACTCAAACAAGGCCAGCTGAGGGGCCTAAAACCGACTGGCTGTCATTTTCCTTCTTCGATCTAACCCATTGACGAGTAATGCTGCGATTTTCATATTTTTTCTAACTAACCCTGGCGGCCTGAACAAGATCGCTTGGATGGAACAGCGCATTGGAGCATTCCTATTGTTAAGATCTATTTTTGTAACACGGGATGTACAAGACGATACGATGGCACCGGCGCCAAAGGTCGAAACAGCACAGCGCTATTTAGCCCGCGGTTGGTCTATTTTGCCGCTGCGCGGCCGCGACAAGCGGCCACTGATTGTTTGGGAGCCGTTACAGAGCTCACGGCCATCTGCGGAAGTGGTTACAGCGTGGTTCAGCCGCTGGCCGGACGCCAACATTGGAATTGTCACCGGCGAGATATCAAATCTCATCGTGCTCGATATCGATCCCAAGCACGGCGGCAATTCTTCGCTCGATCGCCTCGAACGACAATTTGGGCAACTGCCGGAAACGATCGAGGCAATAACCGGCGGGGAAGGGCGCCACCTCTATTTTGCGCATCCCGGCGGCTTGATCCGAAATCGGACCGGGTTGGCCCAAGGTGTCGATCTCCGCGGGGACGGCGGATATATCGTTGCACCACCGTCGGTCCATCCGAGTGGCCGGCCCTATGTCTGGGCGGCAGGCCGGTCACCAGAGGACATTGCGCTGGCAGCCCTGCCGCGTTGGATCTTGCCTCCATCTGGCGGCGCCCGCCCGCGACGGACCCTTTCTGATTGGCGGAGGCTCGTCCATGACGGCGTCCCGGAAGGACAGCGCAATTCGAGTATCGCCTCCTTGGCCGGACATCTGCTGTGGCACCAGGTCGACCCGGAGGTGGTGTTGGAATTGCTCCTCGCCTGGAACCGTTTGCGCTGCCAGCCACCGCTTGAAGACGCCGAAGTCGCTCAAGTCGTTTCCAACATCGTTCGGCTTCACTTCAATGAGAGCGCCGGTGGGCCCCCTGACGACCTCGATCGCCCCTGAACCGCGCGGCGGATTGCTTGAACTATCGAATGTGCCGACGTAGGTCCGTCTCGATCTGCGGCCGCCCTCCCCGTGAGCGCGATTTCCAGCGCTAATAGCGGCAAAAGCCAGCCCGATGCCAACGCGAGCGTCTCGGGACGGATGACGGTGATGACCTGCAACACCAACGGAAACCATCGATACAGCTGGATAAAGAAGAAGCGATCGCCGTTGGTCAGGCGGATGCGACCTCTCACCTTCCGCCGCAGTACAATCAGCTGATATCGGAGCGCGGCGTTCTCTGCCTCAAGTCGACTCCTCGACTTCAACGGCGAAGCGAATAACGTTACCAAGAAGCATAACAGAGCGATCATTGTGAGCTGACGTTAAGCGATTCTGTCAGCTAATCAATCCGGATGAGGTTTTCGGCACACACAGGAGGCGCATCTGCGCCGGATCCTGCGAGCATATGCTGGCTATTACAACGACATCAGAACGCATCGGTCTTTGGACAAAGATGCGCCGGTTTCTCGCCCCGTTCAGCGGACTGGAATCATAAATTCACGCCCGATTCTTGGAGGGCTTCATCACCACTATGTCCGGGTTTAGGTTTTCGGTACACACACCCACCATCCGACGGCGGAGTGGTTGGCACGCCAAATTACAGAGGCATTCCCCTGGGACAGGGCGCCGACATATATCGTCCGCGACAACGACCGAGCTTTCGGTAGCGTATTCACACGCCGCATCCAGGCGATGGGCATTCGGGACCGGCCCACGTCATTCCGCTCGCTCTGGCAGAACGGCCATGTTGAACGCCTGATCGGGTCGATCCGGCGCGAGTGTATCGATCATCTGATCGTGCTCAACGAAGAGCACCTGCGGCGGATTCTTACGAAATTCGTCGCCTATTATAATGGGTGGCGTCCTCATGTTTCGCTTGGGAAGGATGCAGACGCCCGATCGAGCGTTCCGGGGACATCGTCGCACATGCAATCTTTGGCGGATTGTATCACCGGTACGCACGAATCTAGTTTTTGGAAGCGACAGGTCCAGACCCCCTGCGTGAAGTTCCGCGAAAGATTTTCAAGATTTGGTGACGGGAATTCTGGCATCACTCCCCGGTGTCGGGTTTAGCCCGGAAAACGCGGTCGTGTCATTTATCGTTGATTTCGCTTCGCCAATGAACGCTTGCGATGTCGAAACCACAAATGGCACTGTATTTTTGGCATGAACGTTGAATCAAGCGGGTGATGACGGATGCAGGCAAGGATTATGAGTCCTTGAAATTTTTTGACGCAGTCGTGCAAGAAATTTAATGCGCTATTGGCATAACGGTCGTGGCTGTCCTTGAGCTCACTGCGCTTGCCGAAAAGCGCGTCCGCTTCGTCAAAGAACAAGATCGCACTTGAATTCTCCGCCTTATCGACCAGACGACGCAGGTTTTTCTCGGTTTCACCGATGTACTTGCTGACAACCGCGCGTACGTTGATACGGTATAATGTCGCTTCCAATTTGCGCGCCAAGAACTCTGCGGCCAAGGTCTTGCCTGTGCCACTGGGGCCGCGAAAGAGCGCACGAGTGCGTAGGAGCTTTTTTGCCTTCTTCGCAAGTTTAGTCAACGCCTCTGCCTGGCGTTTGGGTAACGGCCTGACATAGTCTGTTTGTTTGGAGATAAGCCCAATTGAAAACGCCTGGGCGGGGGAACGCCTCGCCTTCAGTTTGGTCTTGCTTGGTTGCTGAGCAGGCATCCAGATCGCGGGCATCAACCCTTGAAGTCGGGCTCGACCGGTTCCAGAACGCTCGTATCGCGCTCCCAGCCTTCATTCTCCAGTCTAATGTGCTGGAACGCCACAGCATTAGCGTCGGCGTCAAGATCCGGCAGTGCCTGAAACTCGGACACCCAGCAGCGGTATACCTTATAAGCAATTACCAATTGGCCCGCTTCGTTGTAGAACTCGATAATGATATCCTTGCGAAAATCCTTGAGAGAGACCTCGGAGCCGAGGCCGGCACCAAGTTTCCAGACCTTGTTAGCCCATTCTTCGAATTCTGTATCGTGAGTCACGCCGCGTTCGAGCGTGATCGCCTCGTATTTGGTGGTGCCCGGCGACTTGCGGCTTGTGCTCGGGTCACCGCCCTCGCGATGCTCGATAACTTCGGTGGTGCGCTTGAGCGCGCTGACCCGTGAAATTCCAGCGACGTATTTGCCGTCCCATTTCACTCGGAACTTGAAATTTTTGTAGGGATCCAAACGCTGCGGATTGACGGTGAACTGCGCCATGGGTGCCCGAATTTGATAGGATTGACGGTTGATTGGTCGCTATTCGAGCGGATCACATGCTAGTTCACGAATGCAGTTCAGTCGCCCTCATCATCGATGATAGAAACGATAGGTTAATAATTTTTGGGCTTGTTGCCGTCGACGGCCATAGCCGATGGCTTGCGCCTGTGCGCGTACCGCACCTCATTCGGCAATGATTTCAGTTTGCGCAGGTGAAATTCCCTGTTCCTGCGCCAGAATTCCCTGTTCTGCCGAAATAATTCCCTGTTCTGTTGCGTAGGGAATTTCGCTGGAAGCCTTTGAATTTGCTTGCGTGTCAGCTTT
>DASSLE010000315.1:0-4184 GCA_035689725.1 Pseudolabrys sp. | reverse complement strand
CAACGATCTGGGTATCGACAGCCTCGATTTTCTGGATATCGCTTTCGCTATCGATAAAGCCTTCGGGATCAAGCTTCCGCTCGAGCAATGGACTCAGGAAGTCAACGACGGCAAGGCCACCACCGACCAATATTTCGTGCTTAAGAACCTAAGTGCCCGCATCGACGAGCTCGTCGCTGCCAAGGGGGCCTAAGCGCGAGTCACATGCGTCTTGAGTACTTTCAGCTAATCGACCGCATCGTCGACCTCAGGCTCGCCGACCGCAAAATCAATACTGAGGCGACAGTTCCCACCACAAGCTCAATTTTTGAGGGCCATTTCCCGGGCTTCCCGCTGATGCCCGGTGTGCTGCTAATCGAGGCCATGGCACAGACGTCGGGCTGGCTAGTGGTCGCCGCGAATCGTTTCGAGCGCATGGCGTTCCTTGCCGCCGTCAAAGACGCCAAGTTCCGCATGTTTGTCACACCGGGTCAGAAGTTGTCGGTGAAGGCGGTTCTTACCCATGAAGGTTCCGGCTATGCGATCACGGACGCAAGTATTACGCTCGACGGCAAGTCAATCTGCGATGCCACATTGACGCTTCGCGTTCTCGATTTTCCCAACGATGAAATGAAGCAAAGGATGCGCGAAACCGCTGCCAGAGTTGGCTTCCCGGCCGAGGTGCCGGCCGATGGCTGAGGGCGCTCGGGAAGTCTGGATTACCGGGATTGGAATTGTTTCGTGTCTCGGTGAAGGCGCGGACGCGCATTGGCAAAAGCTGACAGAGGCACAACCCCACGCGGACACGACCAGTTTTGCTCCGTTCGTCGTACATCCACTGGCCCCCATCAATTTCGACGCACAAATCCCGAAAAAGGGCGACCAACGCCAAATGGAGAATTGGCAGCGGATCGGTACCTATGCCGCGGGGCTTGCGCTCGACTCTGCGGGTGCCAAGGGCGACACCGATCTCTTATCGCGCATGGATATGATTGTTGCAGCCGGCGGCGGCGAGCGTGATGTGACCGTAGATTCGACCATTCTCAGCGGTATCGCACGCGCTGCGAATCCGGCGGCGTTTCTGAATGAGCGCCTGATGAGCGATCTGCGCCCAACCCTATTCCTCGCGCAGCTCTCCAATCTGCTGGCGGGTAACATCTCGATTGTACACGGCGTGACGGGCTCCTCGCGAACTTTCATGGGCGAAGAATCCGCCGGTATTGACGCGGTGCGCATCGCCCACGCACGCATCGGCGCCGGGCAAAGCGATATTGCATTGGTCGGCGGTTCCTACAACGGGGAACGGCCTGATCTCCTGATGCTCTATGACTTCGCGGGCTTCGTGCTCAAGAACAGGTTTGTGCCGGTGTGGGAGCGTGCGGATGGCAAAGGCGGTTTTGCACTGGCCTCCCTCGGCGCCTTCCTCGTGATCGAGGCGCGCGATCATGCAGAGAAGCGTGGCGCCAAATCTCTCGGCCGTCTCAGCGCCGTAGTCTCCGACCGCACCAACCGGGAACCTGGAACGGTCACTCAGGCCCTTTCGCGGCTTTGGGACCGGCTTAAAGACAAAATAAAAGCAGGTCATGCTGCAATCCTGTCAGGAGCCACGGGCGCCAATCCAGCGACCGCAGAGGAGCGGCAGTTTCTGGAGCTCCACAGCGACCTTGCCGTGCGCGCCACCGGTTCATATCTGGGTCATGGGCTGGAGCCGCAATTCCCGATAAATATCGCGCTGGCCACGGTCGCACTTGGTCATGGTAGTCTGTTCCCGCCCTGTGACTCGACTGGTTTGGAGCGTTCAATGACCGGGAATTTGACCCAGGTCGTAGTGACCGGTGTCGGGCACTGGCGGGGCGAAGGCCTCGCGCTGGTCGAACGGATGGGCTGAGGAGAGCGAAATATGGCAGTTGGCAAAGATAAAATGCGCCGGCCGCTGGTGGTTGTGACCGGCCTCGGCGTGGTTACCTCGCTCGGAGCCAGCAAAACCGACAATTGGGCGAAGCTCACAACCGGAGAATCCGGTATTAAGACGATCACACGTTTTCCCACCGATGGTTTAAAGACCCGCATCGCTGGCACTATTGATTACCTCCCGCCGCAGGCCTGCGCCGCCGCATTGACGGAATCATTCGCAGAACTGGCCGCAGAAGAGGCCATCGCACAATCTGAGCTCGGCAAGTCCGGCCAATTCCCTGGCCCCCTCTTCTTGGCCGTACCACCAATCGAGTTAGATTGGCCGCAACGATTTGAAGTCGGTGCCAAGTCAGGAGCTAACGACAAGGTCACCTATACGGACATGTGGCGTGTGAGCCCGGAATTTCCTTCCTATCACCGTCGCTTCTTGCTCGGTTCGGTTGCCGACAATCTGGCGGAGAAGTTTGGCACGCAAGGTTCCCCCATTTCGCTATCGACCGCTTGCGCCTCAGGCGCAACTGCGATTCAGCTTGGTCTTGAGGCAATTCGCCGCGGCGAGACCGATGCCGCGCTATGCATTGGCACCGACGGCTCGATCAACCCTGAAGCGGTGATCCGCTTTTCATTGCTCTCTGCGTTGTCTACCAGCAATGAAGCACCACAGACTGCAGCCAAACCGTTTTCAAAGAATCGCGACGGCTTCGTAATGGCGGAAGGCGCCGGCGCGCTCGTGCTGGAAAGTTACGACGCCGCCAAAGCGCGCGGCGCCAAGATCCTCGGCGTAATCGAAGGCTGCGGCGAGATGACTGATGCTTTCCACCGCACCCGATCGAGTCCCGATGGCAAGCCGATCATTGGTTGTATAGCCAACGCTATAAACGATGCTGGTCTCACGCCGAACGACATAGACTACATCAATGCGCATGGCACCAGCACGCCTGAAAATGATAAAATGGAATATCTTGGTTGCGCGACCGTGTTTGGCGATCGCATAAAGAGTCTGCCGATCTCCTCCAACAAATCCATGATCGGCCACACGCTTTCCGCCGCCGGTGCTGTTGAAGCCGTGATCACGCTGCTGACGCTGCAGCATCAACGCATTCCGCCTACCATCAACTACGCCATTCCGGATCCGGCGATCCCGCTCGATGTGGTTCCCAATAAGGCACGCGATGCAAGCTTGCGCCACGCCATCTCGAATTCGTTCGGCTTTGGCGGGCAGAATGTTTCGCTGGTCATGGGGATCGAGCCGACCTGACGGCCGCGCGAGCCAATCCCCATGCGTGCGTTGAGACTGATCGCGGACCGCAAGCTCGAACTTGCCGATGTACCGCCACCCCCGCCGCCCGGCGAAGGCGAAGTTCAAATCCACATCAAGGCGGTGGCGCTAAATCATCTCGACCTGTGGGGCTTTCGCGGCATGGCATTCGCCAAGCGGCAGTTGCCACTTGTGGTCGGGGCGGAAGCCTCTGGTGAAATCGCGGCGACCGGCAAGGGCGTCACAAGTTTCGCGCCCGGCGACAACGTGGTGATGTATGGCGCCATGACTTGCGGGCGATGCGCTGCCTGCCAAGAAGGCCGCGACAATTTGTGCGAAAACGTCGGCGGCATTATGGGTTTTCACATCGACGGCTTCGCGCGCGACCTGATCAACCTGCCTGCACGATTAGTAATTCCGGTACCGGCTGGTGTTTCGCTGCGCGACGCGGCCTGCGCACCGATTGCTTTCGGCACCGTCGAACACATGCTTTTCGACAACGCCAAACTCAAGCCCGGGGAGACTATCCTGGTGCATGCCGGCGGTTCTGGTATCGGCTCAGTGGCGATCAAGATGGCGAAGGCAATCGGCTGCACCGTCATTACGACGGTCGGTGATGATGCAAAGGCGGAGAAAGCCAAAGCCCTTGGCGCCGATCACGTTATCAAACACAAGACCGAACGCTTCGAGGGCGTCACTCGTAGGCTCACTTCAAAGAAGGGTGTCGACGTCGTCTTTGAGCACGTCGGCGGCGAAGGCTTTAATGGCTCCCTGCTCTGCCTCAAACGTGGTGGTCGGCTGGTGACCTGCGGCTCGACCGCCGGGCCGACGGTGACGATCAATCTGATGCAATTGTTCCAACAGCAGTACAAGATTTTCGGCTCATTCGGGGCCTCCATGCGCAATATTCGCGACAGTCTGTCGAAGATCGCAGCGGGCATGGCGCCGATCATCGACACCGAGGTGGCGCTTACCGATTTCGAACGTGGCCTTGCCCGACTGGAAAGCCGGCAGGTGTTCGGCAAGGTGATCG
>DASSLE010000314.1:0-4437 GCA_035689725.1 Pseudolabrys sp. | reverse complement strand
CTTCTCTCTCTATCTGCGGCGATCCTTCGCGCAATCGATGGGTTATTCCCGCGCGATGCTGGCGAAACCCGTGGTCGGTATTGCCTACACGCCATCAGGCTTCAACAATTGCCACCGGCATTTCCCGGAAATGCTGGAGGCGGTAAAGCGCGGCGTCCTGACAGCCGGCGCACTGCCGATTGAATTTCCCACCATCTCCCTGGGCGAGGTGTTCCTCAATCCAACAAGCCTCAAATTCCGCAACCTGATGTCGATTGACACTGAGGAAATGGTGCGCGCGCAGCCTATGGACGCGGTCGTGTTGATGGGCGGCTGTGACAAGACCGTGCCAGCCCAACTCATGGGCGCCGTGTCGGCTGGCAAGCCATCTATCATGTTGGTGGCCGGCCCAATGATGACTGGGCGCCATCGCGGTGAACGGCTGGGCGCCTGCACCGATTGCCGCCGCTTCTGGGCGCAATATCGTGCTGGCAAGGTCGACGACAGCGAGATTGCCGAGGTGGAAGGCAAACTCGCCACGACTGCGGGTACCTGCGCCGTGATGGGCACTGCTTCAACCATGGCCTGCATGGCGGAAGCCCTCGGTATGATTCTTCCCGGGACCGCCGCGATACCCGCCGTGCATGCCGATCGCCTGCGTGCAGCAGAAGCTACCGGTGCTGCAGCCGTCAAACTGATCAACTCACAACTTACGCCCGAGCGCATCGTCAATCAGAAGTCAGTCGAAAACGCGTTGAGGGTATTGCTTGCCATCGGCGGCTCTACCAATGCGGTAATCCATTTGACCGCGATTGCCGGGCGCGCCGGAATCCCGGTATCGCTGCAACGCCTCAACGAATTGTCCGATACGACGCCGGTGCTGGTGAATCTGAAGCCAGTTGGCAATGGCTACATGGAGGACTTCTTCGCCGCGGGCGGCATGGGTGCGCTGCTCCGCGAATTAAAGGACCTTCTGCACCTTGATTGCTTGACAGTAACAGGTGAAACGCTTGGCGAGCGACTTGAACACGAAGACGCCGGGTGGGTTGACCGCACCATCATTGCAGAGCGCAACAAGCCCCTCGAACCCGAAGGAGGGTTGGTAGCGTTGTTCGGGAATCTTGCACCGCAGGGGGCCATCCTCAAACGCTCGGCCGCAGACGCCAATCTGTTCGAGCACGAAGGCCGAGCGGTCGTATTTTCATCGCTGGAAGATCTGGCCGCTCGCATCGACGATCCAAAACTTGAAGTTGATGCCAAGGACATTCTGGTCCTGCAAAATGCTGGTCCGCATTCCACTTCAGCTATGCCGGAGGCGGGCTATCTGCCGATCCCGAAGAAGCTCGCCACCAAGGGCGTCAAGGACATGGTGCGTGTTTCCGACGCGCGAATGAGCGGGACCGCTTTTGGTACGATCGTACTGCACGTGACGCCGGACAGCGCCTCCGGGGGGCTACTCGCCCTTGTACGAACGGGTGACCGCATCCGGCTCTCGGTCAAGCGGCGACGCATCGACCTTATAGTAGAGGGTGCTGAACTTAAGCGGCGCGAGACGACGTCAAAACCGCCGGCGCAGCCGCCCACGCGCGGGTACGCTCGCTTGTATGCCCAGGAAATTCTCGGAGCCGACCAAGGCTGCGATTTTTCATTTTTAAAGCCACGCTGAACATTTCGGCTTCGGAACCATAGCAAAAACTTGCAATTGCATGGTCGCCAACGGCAGGCGGCAATGATCATCCGCGCGGTAATCGCCGTCGGCCGCGGTGGTGGCTGAAGGCGCGAAGACCGAAGAGCAGCGGGGCTTTGTCACACATACGGGGGCGGCGGCAGGCCTTTGACGAGCAGGCTCAGCGACTCGATGTCTAAACTCGTGCAGGATTTCGCTCAGTTTCTTGTGGCCGGGTTGTCCGGGAGCAAAGCCCTGCCCATAAGTCTGATGCAGGGTCGAAATTACCGTGTTGCCGTGCTTTTTGCTGATTTCGCCGTTCTTGTCGCGGTGTCGATTGTCGAGGTCGGGCTCTTTCATTGGAATTATCTCCCCTAATCTGCCACGGACAGGTCGGCTCCAACCGCGAAGTCTCGGCAGACTTCGTTCGGTCAGCGCCATGCGGCTGTCGTTATAATCCGCACAGCTCTTCCTCGACTGTTTCACCCGTCTGACTTTCGGATGAAATGACGCGCGCCGGCTGTACCGTCTCGACGGGGGCTCAGCTTGCCAACTCGTTTCCGCGCGGGGCCTCAGCAAACAGGTAATCGGACACCGAGCTAATTGCTCGAACTCCTGCGCCAGCGGCATCCGACATTGATGTGGATCAATGCATAATTGGTGTGTGCGCCGGATCGTCCCACAGCAGCACGCGGCAACGATCATCGGGGCTGCGATCCCACAGGAGACAGTCATGTCCAAGAAAGCCGCAGAGTCGCATAAAAAAGCCTGAGTCGCATAAAAAAGCCTCTGAACATCTAACGCATGCTGCTCGCCATCATACTGAAGCAGCTAAGCACCACGAAGCCGGTCAGCACGAAAAGCCGCGCATCATGTGCATACAGCGAGGCCTCACGCGACTTACGCCAGAGAGCACTCCGAAAATGCAGCTAAGGCCCACTCTGAGGAGCATGGCAAAAAATAAGATCCACACAGTGAACGAGTAAAAAGAGCGGTCCAACAGGTCGCTCTTTTTTAAGACAACCGAAAACCGGCGCGCAAAAGCTGTGAGTCATTGAAGCGTCGGCACCTAATCGACACTTGTTACCATCGGGCATCGCGCGCAGCACAGAGGAGACAGTCATGTGGAATGCGGTATTGGTGGGAGCAGCCACAGTCGTGATCGCCGGCTCATCGGTCGTTTTTGCCCAGCAAATGCAGGGGGAGGCCGAGCGCGGGCAGCCTCCACTTATCTCACAGCAGGAACGTACCGGGGTTCCCGATGGGCGCTTCACCGCCCGCCTGTCCTCGCTCAAGGAGAGTCTGCGGCTCACCCCTGAGCAAGAAAAAAACTGGCCGGCTTATGAATCGGCAGTGCAGGCTCTGACGAATTATCGCCGCGAACGGATGCAGGCGGGGCACGAACAGGGTCGCGTCACAGACCCGATGCAAAGGTTGCGACAGCGTGCCGAGACGCTCGGCAGTATGGGCGCCGCCCTGTCCCGCCTCGCCGATGCGCAGGAGCCGCTCTACAACAGCCTCGACGAGGCTCAGAAGCGCCGATTTGCCGAGTTTCCTCAGATGCTGGGCATTTACGGTGGCATGGATCGCTCATCGCGCGACAAAGACAATGACAATCGTCGCGGCTTCCGCGGTCGTGATGAAGATAGCGATCGTCGCTGGCGTGATCGGCATTACGATCACCGTGGTTGGTATGGCCGGTATCATGATGACGATCGTAGTTGGCGTGGTCGTGGTGATGATGACGATCGTCGCGGTTGGCACGGCCGAAATGACGACTGCGATCGTCGCGGCTGGCATGGTCGGGATGACAATGACGACCGTCGCGGCTGGCGTGGTCGGGATGATAATGACGGCAGCAGTGACGGCGATCGTCGTGGCTGGCGTGGCCGGGATGACGACGACAATCGTCGCGGACGGTCGGAAGACTAATGATCTTCTATTGCAGCGCCAGACTGTGACCGATGCAGCGGTGTCCCCCGCTGTGTGTACCGAAAAACTAAACCCGGACATAGTGGCGATGAAGCCCGCCAAGGTGGGACGTCGCTTCAATGTCTGTCGAATTTGGCTGGCGTTTTCCCGCGAACTTCATAACCGCGGCGTTCAAGTTTAGCGATTGCCACATTTTTTTAATTCCGCCAGCTCTTCACGCATCTTTTTGCGCTGAACATTGCGATCAATACTTATAGCAACATAATTTCCTCTACGCGGTCACACGCGAATTATTGGAGGTACCGCCGTAGGTCAATACGCTTAGACGGTCGCTTTTACCCTCAAGGTCATTAGCACCGGCCCGCGAAGAAGGGCAATGGAAATGGGTAGCAACTCGTCGCATCAGGTAGACTCAATGATGTGTGGTGTTTGCACTGCGAAGCGACCAGTGACTTTCAAGAGTTATACACAGGGCACGATTGCGCCGTCAAACGCCCTGAAACATTGTTTGTGTTCTTGTACCAATAAGAAACTCCAACAGCGAAACCAAGGAGGCGACCATGCCAACGGCAGCGTCCTTCCGTGACTCCAAATACGAGACAATCTGCGCGAAATGTGGTGAGCCTCTGATTGCCCCTGAATGGTCGGAATACGTAAGCGAACAGCTTGTCCATAATCTTTGGTCCTGCACGAAATGCGGCTGTGAGTTCGAAACCGAGGTATCTATGCCTGCCGACACCAAGGCAGATGCTGAGGCAATGGTCGATTTTTTCCCTTCACTATTGGTTACGTAAATAATTTGGTCAGTCCCTTTATCGCTCGTTCGTCGGCGCCTGAAATGCAAAGCTCATCATATTCTG
>DASSLE010000313.1:0-4056 GCA_035689725.1 Pseudolabrys sp. | reverse complement strand
GCTTGTTGGCGGTCTTGGCACCATCTTCGGGCCGGTGGCCGGCGCCTTCGTGATCCTGGTGATGCAGTTCAAGCTCGCGCCAATCGGCGAATGGGTGCTGGTGATCCAGGGCACAATTTTCGTGGCCTGCGTGCTGTTGTTTCGCCGCGGTATCGTCGGCGAAGTCGCCAACAAGCTGCGTATCCGTCTTTGAGCGCGGCGACCCCTTTGAAGCCGATGCAAATGCTTTTGCACAATATAAGAAAACGCGTTTGGGTGACCGTGGGCACGATCGTCGCGGTCGTAACGATTGGGCAGGCTGCGACTGCTCAGAGCCTCAAGCACGGTGAAGAATTACTCATCGGCGCTTGCGCATCATGTCATGCGGTCGGTCGTACTGGTGAGAGTTCGCATAAATTTGCGCCTCCTTTCCGCACGCTCGGACAGCGCTATCCGATTGAGTCCCTGGAAGAGGCGCTCGGAGAGGGCATCATGTCCGGCCATCCAGATATGCCGGAATTCAAGTTTGACGCCAAAGATGTCGGTGCCATCATTGCCTATCTGAAGTCCATCCAGCAGCGCTAATAGTGGCGCTTCCCAGCCAGAGTCGAAATAGATCCTATGTCCAGTACCTTGTTCACGCCCTTTCGCATGGCGGGCCTCGAGCTTGCCAACCGCATCGTGGTCTCGCCGATGTGCCAATACTCGGCCGATGATGGATGCGCCAACGACTGGCATCTCATGCACCTTGGTATGTTGGCGCATTCCGGCGCAGCTTTAGTGATCGTGGAGGCGACCCACGTGGAACGGCACGGTCGCATCACTCACGGCTGCCTGGGCCTGTATTCCGACGACAATGAAGCTGCCTTGGCCCGTGTGATCGCGCAGGCACGGCGCATGGGCAGCGCCAAGTTTGGTATCCAGATCGCTCATTCGGGCCGCAAGGGCTCGGCCCAGCGTCCTTGGGAAGGCGCAGCCGCACTAAAACCGGACGCCGATCCGTGGCCGACTATCGCCGCCTCCCCAACCCCGTTCGGCGAGGGCTGGCACACACCGCGCGAGGTGACCGATGCCGATATGGACCGCGTGCGCGCAGCTTTCGTCTCGTCCACCCAGCGCGCGTTGCGCATCGGTTTTGACGAGATCGAATTGCATATGGCCCACGGCTATTTGGCGCACGGCTTCATGTCGCCGCTTTCCAACAAGCGTAGCGACCAATATGGCGGTTCGCTCGAGAATCGGTTGCGCTTTCCGCTTTCGATCGCGCGCGCAGTGCGCGCCGTGGTGCCGAAGAGGGTGCCGCTCGGCGCGCGCATTACCGGAAGCGACTGGCGAGAGGGTGGATTGACACCTGACGACGCGGTGGCGATCTCAAGGGCGCTGAAGGCCGAGGGTGTTGATTTCATCTGCATCTCGTCCGGCGGTGTTGCCGCCGATATCCGCAATCCCACCGATGCAGGCTACAACGTGCCGATCGCTGCGCGAGTAAAAAAGGAGGCGGATATTCCCACTCGTACCGTTGGCCTGATCGTGAAGCCGGAACACGCTGAGGAAATTGTAGCAAAGGGTCAGGCCGACATGGTTTCGATGGCGCGCTGTTTCCTCGACGATCCGCATTGGGGCTGGCATGCGGCCAAGGCGCTCGGCGCCGAAGTGGCGCGGCCGCCGCAATATCAGCGTGCTGGCCCAAAGCTCTGGGCGCCAGGCGCGGCGAAGGCGTGATCCGAACGCGGGCATGGAAAACTTCGTTTTCCTTGCAGTTTTGTTCGCCGCTGCCTGCCATGCCGGCTGGAATGCGCTGATTAAGGTCGGGCTCGATCCGCTTTCCACTACAACGCTGATCTCGATCGGCTCGGGCGTGGTCGCTTTGATGTTCCTGCCATTGGTAGGCGTACCGGCCTGGGCCGCCTGGCCCTGGCTGATCGCATCAGTCGTCATCCACCTCGTCTATTTCGCGTCACTGATTGAGAGCTATCGCACGGGGGATCTCGGCCAAGTTTACCCGATTGCTCGGGGCTCGGCGCCGCTGATGACTGCGGCGGCCACGACAATTTTGGTCGGCGAGAAGTTGAGTCTGATAGGTTGGACTGGAATCCTTGCACTCGTGGTAGGAGTGCTATTGCTGTCAGCGCGCGGCGGCCGCGAACTGGCTGGAATCGACCGACGCGCTATTGGGTTCGCGCTCTTCACCGCACTCACCATCTGCGCCTATTCGGTGGTGGATGGCATCGGCGCGCGGCATTCCAGCAATCCGAACGGATATTCGCTCTGGCTTTTTATCGGAATTGCGGTGGTGATGCTGCCCTATGCGCTCTACCGCGACGGTGCGGATGTAATTCCGGCAATGCAACGCTTCTGGCGGCGCGGTTTTGCCGGCGGCGCATTGCAAGTTCTTTCCTATGGAATCGCGATTTGGGCGATGACGGCGGCGCCCATCGCTATTGTCGCGACCTTACGCGAAACCAGCGTGCTGTTTGGGGCCGCCATTGCCGTGGTGGTGCTCAAAGAGCCGCTGCGCGCGGCGCGCATCGTTGCTGCGTTTCTGATCGTCTGCGGCTTGATCCTGATACGCTTGCAGTAGCCGTTAGAGCTTGAGTTCGGGATGCGCGCGTTCGAGACGCGCGAGGTCGCTTTCGGTATCGACGTCCCAGAGGGGCGGACGCTCGGTTAATACAAGGCAATTCTCGATGATGCGCGCGCGAGTTTCAGCGAGCACGGTTTTTGTGCCCCAGGCGATGCCTGCGAACAGCGCGGGCTGCTCCGAGCATATGCCGATCAGGACATAACCGCCGTCACCGGCGGGGATCAAGATAACATCAGTGCCGTTGCGGAGGTCGTTCGCCGCTCCGCGAAGGTGCCCTTCGGCCAGCGCAGGGCAGTCGGTACCGATCACCAGCACGGGGCCGCTACAGGCGGCTGCAGCGGCGAGCATGCGCGCGCCGAGGTCACCTTGAGGCTGCGGCTTAAGCGTGATGCGGAGGCGTGCGACCAACCTGAGGAAAGTGCTGTGCGTGCTGTCGGGTGCGCACCATAACGTCACGGGGCCGATATTGGCGGCGAGCGCAGTCGTAACCGTGCGCTCTGTCAGGCGCTCCTGTAGCACCGCCGCTGCATGCGCTCCGATTGTTGGAATAAGGCGAGTCTTGGCCAGCCCCGGGATTGGGGCTTTCGCCAGGATCGCAATGGAAACGGGACTATTGCTCGCCAGGGGCATAGCCATAGTGCCGTGCAAGTTGCGCCGGGTCAGCACCGAAGAAATATGCCATCCGCAGCCGCCACATCAGAAACGTTGTGCGCACGGTGCCATACTGTCGCCAACGACGTGCGGAAGTGGTAGCGCGTGCACGGATGCAAAATGGCCAGCTGATGCGCTTGAGGTTGGTGGACAGCGCAATATCTTCCATCAGCGCGATCGTCGGAAAGCCGCCGGTGGCATCAAAGGCCGCGCGGGTTACGAAGAGGGCCTGATCGCCCGTAGCGATGCCCGTCCAACGCGACCGCAGATTCATCATAAACGCGATCAAAGACAGCCATCCGCCGTGGTCAAACCGCACATCAAAACGGCCCCAGGCGCGGCGCGACCGCGCGAGCCCATCGTGTACTAGAATATCGGCGTCGTCGGGCAGCCATGTGTCTACATGCAGGAACAACAGGATTTCGCCGCGCGCAATTGCAGCGCCAGCATTCATCTGCGTCGCGCGCCCGCAGCGCGTACTAAGCACGCAGTCGGCGAGGGGGCGGGCGACTGCAAGTGTGCCATCGCGGCTTCCGCCATCAACGACGATCACCTCAACGCCGCGGGCTCGATAGGGCGAAAGCGCCGCCAGCGCTGCTTCGATGAAGGGAGCTTCATCCAATACCGGTATGATGATCGACAACCTCGTGCCGCTCATTCCGCCGCCTCTTTCAGCGCGCCGCCGCAGCTCGAGCCCTGGCCTGCAGTACAACCATAGCAATGGCCCGCAACGCGGATCGGATTGCCCTCGATCGAGTCGTTGAGTAAATCTGCCAAATGCACACGCCTGCGCGTGCCGCGCGCCATCGGTAAGTCGAGCATTTGGTTAAAATCGCAATCAT
>DASSLE010000312.1:0-5333 GCA_035689725.1 Pseudolabrys sp. | reverse complement strand
GAACATGCACAACAAAATGTAAACGTGTGGCCACGTCGCATAACCGCTTCCAAGCTTTCCAAGGGCCACATTCTGGCATGGAAATACCGTCGATATAGCACCGGTTTGGGGGGCCAGTGCGCCAATACCCATAGGAAAAGGCCGAAATTCCGCCCGTTGGAACTTTGCACAGAGCTCGAGGGCGCGCCATATGGGGCGCAGTCACCTCCCATCCCCGCCGGCCCTGCCAGGAATAAAGGACCATTTATCGATGACCGACGCCCTCAAGCTTGGCTTTGGCCCTTTCGCGGCCCCTACTAAGGGCGTTCTTGTGGTGTTCTGCGACGTGGATCTGAAGCCTGGTCCTGCCACCCGAAAGGCTTTGGGGTCAGCCGCTGGCCTGCTGGCGCGGGCAGCAAAGGCTGAGCGCTTTACCGGCAAGAAAAACGCAGTGTTGGAGCTGGTTGTCCCCGAAGGGCTAAAGGCCGGCCGGCTCGTCGCCATTGGTGTCGGCAAGGCTGCCGAACTCAAGCCGAAGGATTTTCTCAAGCTCGGCGGTCTCGCAATGAGCAAACTGCCGAACTCCGCAAGCGATGCCACTGTTTTCGCCGAACTGCCGGGTGGCGCCATGAAGTCCGAGCAGGCTGCCGATCTCGCGCAAGGCGTGCGTCTGCGCGCATACGCGTTCGATCGCTATAAGACCAAGCGTAAGGACGACGAGAAGCCGCCAACAACGCGTAACGTAACGATCGCAGTCAGCGATGTCGCGGCCGCGCGCAAGGCCTACGGCCCACGTTCAGCAATTTCCGAGGGTGTGTTATTGGCGCGTGATCTCGTTAATGAGCCGGCCAATGTACTCTTTCCAGAGGAATTCGCACGTCGCGCAAGCGCGTTGAAAAAGCTCCGCGTTGCGGTTGAAGTGCTCGACCTCAAGGCTATGAAGAAGCTCGGCATGAACGCGCTACTCGGCGTCGGCCAGGGCTCAGCGCGCGAGAGCCGGGTAGTCGTGATGCGCTGGAATGGCGGCAAGGTCGGCGAGGCGCCAGTTGCCTTCATCGGCAAAGGCGTGTGCTTCGATACTGGCGGAATTTCAATCAAGCCAGCCGCGAGCATGGAAGACATGAAGGGCGATATGGCCGGTGCCGCTTGCGTGGTCGGGCTGATGTACGCACTCGCCGCACGAAGGGCGCATGTGAACGCAGTTGGCGTCGTCGGTCTGGTCGAGAACATGCCGGATGGGAACGCGCAGCGACCCGGCGACATCGTCAAATCGATGTCCGGCCAGACCATCGAGATCATCAACACGGACGCCGAAGGCCGGCTCGTGCTTGCCGACGTGATCTGGTACGCGGCACAGCGTTTCAAGCCGAAATTTATGGTGGATCTGGCCACGCTTACCGGCGCCATCATCGTCGCGCTTGGGCAGGAATATGCAGGTATGTTTTCAAACAACGATCAACTCGCCGATCGTGTGATCAAGGCTGGCATTGAAACCGGCGAATTGGTCTGGCGCATGCCGCTCGCGCCCGAGTACGATAAAATGATCGATTCCAAATTTGCTGACATGAAAAATACTGGCGGTAGCCGGTGGGGTGGAGCCATTACTGCTGCCCAGTTCATCAAGCGCTTTGTTGATGACAAGACGCCGTGGGCGCATCTCGATATTGCTGGTACCGGCTTTGACTCGCGCCAGACCGATATCAACAAGAGCTGGGGTTCGGGGTGGGGCGTGCGGCTGCTGGATCGACTTGTGGCAGACCATTACGAGAAATAGTCTAGATGGCGAACGCGCGATGACTGAGATCCTCTTCTACCATTTGCAAGGTCAGAAGCTCGAAGGTGTGTTGCCGCCCCTGTTGGAAAAATCACTCGAGCGCGGGTGGAAGGTAGTGGTACAGGGATCATCTGAAGAGCGTATCGAGGCACTCGACGCGCACTTGTGGACCTACCGCGACGACGGATTTCTGCCGCATGGGACCTGGCGTGAACCGGAGGCAGCTCAGCAGCCAGTTCTGTTCACCCTCACCGAGAGCAACCCGAACGGAGCTACCGTGCGTTTCCTGATCGACGGTGCGCCAATGCCGGCCGATCCACTGAGTTATCAGCGCATCGTGCTTTTATTTGATGGCGAGGACGAGGAAGCGGTGGCGACCGCGCGCAGTCACTGGTCCGCGGTCAAAGAAAAGGGCCTCGAAGCGGCATACTGGCAAGCGGACGAGCGGGGGCGTTGGACCAAGAAGGCGTGAACACGAAAGGAACTGCGTCACGTTTCCACATCAGCCGCAGCCTTGACTGTTTGGGTTTCGCGCAAAGCAAGCCCACCTTAGGTTCAAACTACTCGGCCAATGCACTACCAGCCAACGGCCGATCTCGGCGATAACCCTTTGGACGACCGAGGCTTGCCGCCTGCCATGGTGATGACGCAAAATATGTTTTAGGGACAAGCAGATAAATCGATTGGGACCAGCCCTCTTGTTGCGGAATTCTTCCCATTTTGCCCGTCTTAGCATCGCGCTTGCTTGCGCCGCCGCGCTGGGCGTGGGCGGCTGCACGGGCGCGGCGCGGGTATTTGAAGACCAGAACGACGGCGGTTGGTTTTCCAAACCTGTCGAACTGTTGGCCAAGCCAGACTGGGCACGGCCCACGAGCAGCAAAGGTATCAGTCTCGGCCCGCAAGGGCCGGTCGGGGCGGAAGATATGGTGAGCGCTGACGGGAGCTGCACAGTGCCGGCAGCGGCGCTCGCGCAATCGGCCGACCCATCACCAGCGGCGCCTGAACCGTCGGCTCCGGCCGATCGTGCGGTTGGTTCGGTCGCCGG
The DNA here is from genome assembly GCA_035689725.1 of Pseudolabrys sp. Taxonomy (GTDB): domain Bacteria; phylum Pseudomonadota; class Alphaproteobacteria; order Rhizobiales; family Xanthobacteraceae; genus Pseudolabrys. The sequence goes on along the minus strand of DASSLE010000312.1, from coordinate 2,535 downwards.
CGACCTTGCTGGCGGGGCAATGCCGGCTGCCACCACCGCGTCCGCTACGCCGAATTCGGGCCTGCAAAGGTTAGAGCCGGCGTCTGGGCCGCCACCAGTAGCTGGCGGCATCGCTCTTGGCATGACCGAATGTCAGACTGTCCAGCGTGCCGGTACTCCGAGCAACGTCGCCATCAGTGCCGGCGAGAAAGGTGAGCGCAAGGTTGTACTCACTTATTTGAGCGGACCGTGGCCTGGCATCTACACTTTTGCCGGCGGCCGTCTGAGCGTCGTTGAGCGTGCGCCCGAACAGCCGAAGCCGGCAAAGGCGGCGCCGAAGAGGACACCAAAGAAGAAGCCTCGGCCGAAAACAGCCAGCCACGAATTCCAGCGTGACTACGTGCAGTAATCGGTTACGCCGTTTCCAGCGCCGCGCTGGCGGCGAACCATTCTTCTTCCGCTTTGGCGATCGCATCGACGACATTGGCGCGCGTTTTCGATAGCTCCGCCGCTCGCGCCGGCTCGCGAGCGAACAGGCCACCATCGGCGAGTGTCAAGTCAAGCCTGTGCAATTGCCGCGCGAGTTGCGCGAGCTCGGCTTCAGCTTTGTTCACGCGTTTGCGCAAGGGAGCCGTTTCCGCACGCTTGTCGGCTGCGGCGCGGCGTACGGTGGCTGGATCGAGCCGCGACGCAGCCCTAACCGCGGGCTGAGCTTCAGTTCCGGAATCGCTGAGCACGCGGCGCCGATAATCGTCGAGATCGCCGTCGAACGGCTTTACCGTCCCGTCTTGCACCAGCCACAGCCGGTCGGCGCAAGCGTCCAGCAGATAACGGTCATGCGAGACGAGGATTACCGCGCCGGGATAGTCGTTAATTGCCTCGATCAGCGCCGCGCGGCTGTCGATGTCGAGATGATTGGTCGGCTCGTCGAGAATGACGAGATGCGGCGCGCTGAAAGTGGCTAGCCCGAGCAGCAGCCGCGCCTTCTCGCCGCCGGACAACTTCTCCACCTTCGTATTGCCGGCGAGTCCCGAAAAACCGATGGCTCCAACGCGCGCGCGCACTTTCACCTCCGACTCGTCGGGCATTAGCCGGCGCACGTGATCGTACGGGCTCGCATTCAGCTCAAGCTCATCAAGCTGATGCTGGGCGAAGTAAGCGACCTTGAGATTGGACGCGCGGGTGATCGTGCCGTGCTCCGGCGCAAGCCTTCCGGCCAGCAGTTTGACCAGCGTGGACTTGCCATTGCCGTTGGCGCCAAGCAGTGCGATGCGATCGTCGTTATCGATTCGTAGCGACAGGCCGGACAGTACAGGTCGACCGGGCTCGTAGCCGACATCGACGTCGTCGGTGGCGATAATCGGCGGCGACAAGAGTTTGTCTGGCGCCGGAATGTGAATTGGACGCACCTCGTCCAACACCAGCGAGGCGATCGGCTGTAACTTGGCCAGCATCTTCAGGCGCGATTGCGCCTGCCGCGCCTTGCTGGCCTTGGCGCGAAAGCGATCGACAAAGGCCTGCAAATGCTTGCGCTGTGCATCCTGCTTCTTGATCATTTTTTGATCGAGCACGAGCCGTTCGCTGCGCTGGCGTTCAAAGGCTGAATAGCCGCCGCGATAAAACACGAGCTTGCGTGCTTCCAGCGACAAGATGCGACCGACCGCACGGTCGAGCAAATCGCGGTCGTGGCTGATGACGATCAGCGTCGCCGGATAGCGCGCCAGATGGTCTTGCAGCCACAGTGTTCCTTCGAGATCGAGATAGTTGGTCGGCTCGTCGAGCAGCAGCAGATCGGGTTCCGCGAAAAGCGTTGCGGCGAGCGCCACGCGCATGCGCCAGCCGCCCGAGAATTCCGCACAAGGCCGCTGCTGGTTAGCGGCCGAGAAGCCGAGGCCGGCGAGGATTGATGCTGCGCGGGCAGGGGCCGCGTGCGCACCGATGTCGGCAAGCCGAGTTTGGATTTCGGCGATGCGGTGCGGATCCTGCGCCGTCTCCGCTTCCACCAACAGTGCGGTCCGCTCAGGATGGGCCTTCAGTACTACCTCGAGCAGGCTTTCCGGTCCGTTTGGCGCTTCCTGCGCCAGTCTTCCGATGCGCCAGCGCGGCGGGATCTTGATGTGGCCTTGCTCGGCCGAGATATCTCCGGCGATGACACCGAAAAGCGTGGTCTTACCTGTACCATTGCGGCCGACCAAGCCGACCCGCGCGCCGGTTGGAATGCGTGCGGAGGCGCCTTCCAGCAGGATGCGACCGGCAATGCGGACAGTAAGATCGTCGATGATTAGCATGCCGCGCCTTTTGGCTGACAGCGCGGTGCGAAGCAACCCCTTGGGTTCGCAGGCTTCAGCTGATCTTGTGCAACCCGCCTTGCCCGATTTTGCGCTGATAGATGATAAGATCGAAACTAGGCGTCCAGTCATTGCCGATAATGGCGCTTAGTAAAGCATGGGCTTGGCCGCGGTGGTTGGTGGTTGAAAAAATGGTCGAGCGCGGGGGCGAGCGCCTGCTCGATATCCTGCGGGTTGACGACGGTGCGATAGCGGATCGTTTTGGCGA
>DASSLE010000311.1:0-2736 GCA_035689725.1 Pseudolabrys sp. | reverse complement strand
TCAATCTTGTCAGCTACCATCCGGCAACTGACCTGAATCCGCTGGCCCCGCTAAGCACGAGTGATTGGAAGTAGTCGAGGCGCAGCGAATTTTCGCAGGTCTTCGGCACTTAATATTGTTTAATTTAAGAAATGACCGCTCCGTGTTGGGGCGAACGTCACACTCGCTCGCGTAAGAAATCTTAACGCGCTCGGCATTAGTCCTAACGGTTAGCCCTGCATTCAAGCTTGAGCCCGCTTCTCGCCGACAATCGATATTGGTCTCGCAGCAGAGCGGGACCGATGCATAAGATGACGGCTCAGATTGCTCGCTCGCTGCGAGCGTTCCGGAACGCATACAGGCTGAGCTTGTTGCGCAGCGTCCGAATTTCGCCCGGGCCCGACGCATGCGAAGCGGCACGATCACAAGACGCCACGAGTATATGGGCAATGTCGTGCCGCGTTTGCCGCTCGCGCAATGCACGAGCGGCCACTGCGAGTGCAAGTATGTGCCTCTGGGGAGTGACCGGCTGCATCGTCTCGGCGGAATGGAACGGTCGCGGCCCAAGTCAACGTCCTGAACAAGTCAACGCCCTGAGCGCGCAGTGCAGCGCCACACGCTGCACGCCCGCCCCGAGACGCTAGCGAGCGTCAGGCACCTGGATTACACGGGCGATGGGGCCTGTTAGTCCAATCGGAAATATTTGTCCGAGATACGTGAACGTTTGGGACACCTCATACCACGCCCACAATTGTCCGCTGCGCTTGTCCAGAACGATCACTCTGTCCGTGGGATAAGACAGTTGTTTCCGGGTGTCATTCCTGAACGAGGCCCGGTCCAGTAGCTGCGTGCCGGTTGCGAACGAAATCTGGTCTTGTTGAATCATCTCATAGCGGCTGTCGTACACCGATTGAGCGGACGCCTGCGTGGCAAACGTCGCAAATGCCGCAATGAGCATCAGACGATAAGTGATCTTCATGGAATTCCTCCCCTCGCATTTCGCACTGCGAGTGTCGCCACGCCTGGAATGCTAGCTGTAGGGTGCCACATCATCAAGGACCGCAGTCAAATATGACGATTTTAAGAGGTAAAATGGGCAGATATCGCGTGCCTTGAAATTGTGTCATTGCAATCGGCGGATTCCGGTCCGTATTATCAGCGTGCGGTCTCTTTGTTTGTAAAGAGCGTCGAGGTCCATTGCTCAATTGCTGCCGCCGATCTGCCATTCAAATGATGGTCCACCGTGACAGCACAGGCACCCGCGTTCGTTGACGTTCGCGCGCCGCGCGTAGATCGCAATTCAAAGCTTCCGGTGGTGCTGCGCGGCATTGGCGTGCGGCAGGTGCGGCTTGCTACTGGCCTCGTCATGTTCACCTATGTCTTTTCGCATTTCTTCAATCACGCGCTCGGCAACATTTCCTACGAGACGATGGAAGCATGGTTGCGGCTTCACGTTTGGTGGTGGCGGATCCCGGTCGTCAACTACACGCTCTACGCGGCCGCCGTCATACATTTCTCGCTCGGCCTGTGGGCGCTCTATCAACGGCGCCATTTTCGCTACACGGCTATTGAAATCACGCAGCTCGTGCTCGGTCTGAGTATTCCGCTCTGGCTCGCCAGCCATTTCGGCGCCGTGCGGCTCAACGGCGCGCTGTTCGGACTTGCCCCGCCCAATTACGCAGGGCCCCTCTACGCCTATTGGGTTGCAAGACCGCATATGATCGCGGTGCAATTCGTCCTGATGACTGTCGCATGGACGCACGCCTGCATCGGGCTTTATTTCTGGCTGCGGCTGAAGTCGTTCTTCAGCTGGGCGGCGCCCATTCTCCTCGCCATTGCGGTGCTGATGCCGCCACTCGCGATGATCGGCGCGCATCATGGTGGCCGCGAGGTTGCTGAGCTCGGCCAGGATCCTGACTGGCGCAAGCAAAATCTGCGCGTGATCCCTGCCGCGCAGCGCCAGGTTATCGATAACATAACGCTCTTCTATTTTCCGATCGCCTATGGCGCTGCGATCGTGCTGGTGTTCGCAGCGCGCGGCGTGCGCACATTGCGGGAACGCCAGCGTGGCATGGTCACGATCTCATACCCAAATCGGCAGGTGCGCGTGCCGAAGGGCTTGAGCATTCTCGAAGCCAGCCTGCGCTTCAAAATTCCGCACGCCAGCGTCTGTGGCGGCCGCGCGCGCTGTTCGACATGTCGCGTGCGCGTTGTCAGCGATCGCAGCGGCCTGCCGCCGCCATCAGGACGCGAGGCCTTTGTGCTGGACCGTGTCGGTGTCGCCGCGAACCCGGCGATCCGCCTTGCTTGCCAGCTGCGGCCGCAGTCGGACGTGTCCGTTATTCCGATTCTACCCGCGAATATGAATGCCGATCTGTTGCGCAAAGGTCGACGCATGAATATCGGCAAGGAGCGTTACGTCGTCAGCATGTTCGTCGACATGCGCGGCTCGACCAGGCTCGCGGAAGCGCGATTGCCATTCGACGTCGTATTTCTCATCAATCGATTCCTTGGCGCGGCCTCGCAGGCGGCGATCGATGCCGGCGGCCAGCCGAACCAGTTTCTCGGCGACGGCGTGCTGGCGCTGTTCGGCATTGATGTCGATCCGGAAACCGCGTGCCGCCAGGCTATTCGCGCTGCCGCGAACGTTGCCACCAATGTGGACTACATGAATCACCAGTTCGCGTCCGATCTGCCCGAACCGATCCAGTACGGCATCGGCATTCATGGCGGCGAGGTGATTATCGGAGACATTGG
>DASSLE010000310.1:0-6825 GCA_035689725.1 Pseudolabrys sp. | reverse complement strand
ACGGCCGGCTCCTCGGTGCGGAATTCCGGCGCATTCGTCCGCCGGTGCCAGAGTTCATGGTGTTTGGCGGCATGATGGTCGGCAAGACCGACATTCCACGGCTTATCGGCCGGTTCAACTCGATTGCTAATTTTATTTATTCCGCAAAACTGTTCGCGCGATATCTCACTGACCGCCTAAAATATCAGCGCGGTACGCGTATCATGATGGGCAATGCGCTCATCGGCCGGCTGTTCTATAGTTTGCGCAACCGCAAGGTGCCGATCCTGTTCGACGCGTCGATTGTCGATGTCACCGGTGATCGGCGTGGCGTCAGCGGCGCGCGCCTGAACGCGGGCGGAAAAGAAATCCTGGTGAGGACTCGCAAAGGTGTCGTGCTGGCGACGGGCGGCTACGCGCGCAATCAACGCTTCCGCGAGGCGTTCATGCCTCGGCCAGTTCCCGCGCATTCTATGAGCTACGAAGGCAACTGCGGCGATGGCGTTGATATCGGCCAGCGCTTGGGTGCCGCGATCATGCCCGAGCAATGCACCAGCGGGCTTTGGACGCCGGTGTCGATTGTACCGCGGCCAGACGGCAGCAAGGGCCTCTTTCCACATCTGGTGTTCGACCGCGCCAAGCCTGGATTGATCGCGGTGAATTCAGCTGGACGTCGCTTCGTTAATGAAGCGGCATCGTATCATGATTTTGTGTTGGCGATGTTTGAGGGTCAAAAGACAGCGCCGTCGATTCCAGCCTGGCTGATCTGCGACACGGCATTCCTCGGAAAATATGGTCTGGGCGTCATTTACCCGGGTCACCGCAATCCTGAAAAATTCGTCGAGAACGGCTACCTCGTGAGCGCGTACACGTTAGAGGAGCTCGCCGGCAAAATCACCGCCGATCCCGCGCAGCTGCGCAACACCATCGCGCGTTACAACGGTTTTGCCGCGACCGGTGTCGATATCGATTTCGGTAAGGGTGAAACCGAGCTCAACCGCTTCAACGGCGATGCAGGGCACAAACCCAACCCGTGCATCGGGCCGGTAGCGAGGCCGCCATTCTATGCGCTTGCGGTCTGGCCGGCCGACATTGCAGTCAGCACGGGACTTGCGACTGATGCGAATGCGCGCGTGCTCGGCAGCGACGGAAAGCCAATTCCCGGCCTTTACGCCTGCGGCAATGACATGGCTTCGGTCATGGCGGGGAGCTATCCGGGACCTGGGACAACGCTCGGTCCAGCAATCGTGTCCGCCTACCGTGCGGCGATGCATGCCAAGGGCCAGATCTAGAGGCGGCTTGCGCCGCGAGGCATCCCGTCAATATCATGATCGCGGAAGGCCTCATGGCGCGTCTCGCAGGCAAGGTTGCATTCATTACCGGTGGTGGGGGCGGAATTGGTCGTGCCACCGCCGAACGCTTTGCCGTGGAGGGGGCCAAGGTCGCGATTGCGGAGATCGACGCCGCGCGCGGCGCGGCTGCCGCGGAAGCGGCTCGCGCACGCGGCAAGAATACCGGCGGCGACGCCCATTTTATCCAGTGCGATATCCGCGAGCGCACGCAAGTAGAGGCCGCCTTCGCCGAAACCATGAAGCGGTTCGGCGGCCTGCATGTTCTTCACAACAATGCCGGTGGCTCGTCGCCGCAGGATGGGCCGGTGACGGAAGTATCCGAAGATGAATTCTGGCGGGTGATCAAGCTCGATCTCTACGGCACTTTCCTCTGTTCTAAGCTTGGCATTCCGCACATGATCAAGTCAGGCGGCGGCTCGATCATCAACATGTCGTCTATCGTGGCGCTGCGCGCGCTGCCCGGGCGCGATTGCTACACCTCCGCCAAAGGCGCCGTCGCCGCACTAACGCGCTCGATGGCGGTGGAATATGCTGCCGACAAAATCAGGGTCAACGCTATCGCGCCAGGCGTCGTGCTCACAGAGCGGGTCAAGAAGCTGCTCGAAGGGTCGAAGGACATCGAAAAGCTGGCCGCGACCCATTTGCACGGGCTCGGCCTGCCGATCCACATGGCCGACATGGCCGTCTACCTCGCCTCCGACGAGGCGGCGATCACCACCGGACAGATATTATCGGTCGATAGCGGGGCGACGATCAGGTAGAAGGTCCAGCTGTCGTGTTGTCTGCGATACTCTCGTTTCGCTAGCGACTTTTTGACTCCCCTTCCGAATTGCGTTAGCCGCAGCGCGACAATGAGCCCTTCAACAAAGCCTCAACATCTGTTCGCCGACATGCTCGCCCGCGTGCAGGCGGCGACTGCGGCCGCCCTCGGCTCCGGCGCCGAGTTCTCGCGCATCGTCGTCGAGCCACCACGTGAGACGACCCATGGTGACATGGCGACCAATGCTGCGATGGTGTTGGCAAAGGATGCCGGCAAGAAGCCGCGCGAGTTGGCAGAAAATATCGCCGCTAAATTGCGCGCCGATGACAAAGTGGCATCGGTCGATGTTGCGGGTCCTGGTTTCATCAATCTCACCCTCAAGTCGCATGTCTGGCGCGAAGAGCTGCGGCTGGTATTGGAAACGGGCAATGACTATGGGCGCAGCGATATCGGCAAAGGCGAAAAGGTCAATGTCGAATATGTTTCTGCCAATCCGACGGGGCCGATGCATGTGGGGCACGGCCGCGGCGCTGTGTTCGGCGACGCGCTCGCCAATCTCCTTGAGTTCACTGGCTACGATGTGACCCGCGAATACTACATCAATGATGCGGGCGCGCAGGTCGATGTGCTCGCTCGGTCAGCCTTCCTTCGTTATCGCGAAGCGCTCGGTGAGGATATTGGCGCAATCCCTGAGGGGCTGTATCCCGGCGACTATCTCAAGCCGGTCGGTAGCAAGCTCGCCGGTGAGCAAGGAGCCAAGCTGAGCACGATGAAGGAGGCCGAATGGCTACCCCTTGTACGCGCGGAGGCCGTTACCACGATGATGGACGGAATCCGTGATGATCTTGCCGTGCTCGGTATCCATTTCGATGTGTTCTTCTCTGAGCGTTCGCTGATTGAAGGCAAGCACGACGAAGTCGGCGCGACTATCGAGAGTTTGCGAAAAAGTGGTGAGGTCTATGAGGGCCGTCTGCCCCCGCCGAAGGGCGGTAATCTTGAGGATTGGGAAGATCGTAAGCAGACGCTATTCAAGTCCACGGACTTCGGCGACGATGTCGACCGCCCCCTGAAGAAGTCGGACGGCGGCTACACTTATTTCGCCAGCGATATCGCCTATCACCGGTCCAAAATCGAGCGGGGTTTTCTCAATCTGATCGACGTCTGGGGCGCGGACCACGGCGGTTATATCAAGCGCATGCGTGCGGCAGTGAAAGCAATCAGCGGTGGTAAAGCGGACCTCGATGTGAAACTGGTGCAGCTGGTGCGTCTTCTGCGCGCTGGCGAGCCGGTGAAGATGTCAAAGCGGGCGGGGGAGTTCGTCACTTTGCGCGAAGTGGTGGACGAAGTCGGGCGCGACGCCGTGCGTTTCGATATGCTCTACCGCAAGAATGACGCTGTTCTCGATTTTGACCTCGCCAAGGTGATCGAGCATTCGCGCGACAATCCGGTTTTCTATGTTCAGTATGGGCACGCCCGCGGGCAGTCCGTGTTCCGTAATGCGAGGGAGGAAATGCCGGATCTGCCGGAAGCAGCGCCGTCACGCGCGGCGATGCTCAAGCACGCCGTGCTCGAACGTCTCAGCGATCCCGGCGAACTTTCCTTGCTGCGACGGCTTGCTCTTTATCCGCGCACCGTCGAGGCCGCCGCGGCCGCCCACGAGCCCCATAGAATTGCGTTCTATCTATATGAATTAGCAAGTGAATTTCATGCCCATTGGACCCGAGGAAAAGACTTGCCTCATTTACGCTTCATTATCCAGAATGATCGACAAACGACGGCAGCCCGGCTCGCCCTGGTGGAAGGGATCGTCACAGTTATCGCCTCGGGTCTAGCATTGCTCGGGGTTAGCGCGCCGGAGGAAATGCGATAAGGCTAATCCGCCGAGCTCTGCGCTTGGCGCGGATCGCCAGCCGTTCATTAAGAGTAGAACAAAGGATGAGCTCAGTAACCCGGGGATCGAATGGCGGACGACCAATTCCAACGACCTTATCGTGCAAGCGAGCCGCCTGTACGCGGCGCGGCTAAAACCCCTGGCAGCGATCCGCTCGCGGAACTTGCACGGCTCATCGGGCAGACCGATCCGTTTGGCGAATTCGGCCGCGAGCCCCCGCGTCGCGCACCTGCGTCGCAACCGGGCAAACACTCTGATTGGAACGCGCCGGCCGGAGCTCCCTACACCACAGAGGCTGGCGTTAATGCGCGCGCGCCGGTGCCGCCACAGAGGTTTGGTGGCAACGGTTATTATACTGCACGGTCCGGGCCAGGTGACCGACAGGTGGATGCGGCACAAGATTATCATGGCCAAAGCTACGGACGCGCATCGGACGGCGGCACGCCATCGACGATCGACGACGAGCTTTATCGGGCCGACCACGAGGCGCGCGGCTATCCGCTAAACCAGGCCGACTATCAGCAAGACGCTTACGCGCAAGACACCGCTCACCATGCCAAAGAGGAATATTACGACGATGCGCCAACCTCCAGGCGGCGCTTGGGGGTTATGGCGATTGCGGGCGTGTTAGCATTGGCGGTGATAGGCACTGCCGGCGCCTTCGGATATCGCGCCCTGTTTGGCTCAACCGGTTCTCCCCAGCCGCCGCCTGTCATCAAGGCCGATACAGGACCGAGCAAGATTGTGCCAGCGACGACCGGTAAGGACGCGCAATCGAACAAACTGATTATGGATCGCATGAACGAGCGCGGCCAAAGCGAAAGGCTTGTTTCGCGCGAGGAGCAACCGCTCGACAAGCCGACAAATGTTGTCTTGTCGCAGCCCGCTCCGCAGTCAGAGCTGGGCAGCGGCGTGATTGGAAGTGAGCCGAAGAAGGTCCGCACCATCGCGATCCATCCCGACCAACCGGTCGGGGCTGACGCGACGCCCCAGGGAGCGGCGCCGCTCGCAGCGGCGGCACCCGTGCGCGCGGCAACGCCCGCGGCGAGATCCTCCGCACCTGCGCGAGCCACCGATACCGCTACCGCCGAAGCGGAACAGGACGCAGCGCCACCCCCAACCGCGCGTGCCGCGGCGCCTGTGCGTTCCGCCGCGCCGGCGCCTAATGGTTCGCCACTGTCGCTAAACCCGGATGCGCCCCCCCCGCGCGCCACGGAGAGAGCTTCTGCTGCGCCGTCACGCAGTGCCTCGGTCGCGGCCCCAGCGCCGGTGGCGCCCACACCGAGCGCGGCGGCTGGAAATGCTGGCGGCCCCGGCAGTTATGTTCAGGTCTCGTCCCAGCGAAGCGAGGCTGAGGCCCAGGCCGCATTCCGAAGCCTCCAAGCCAAATATCCAAACCAGCTCGGCGGGCGCCAGCCCCTGATCCATAGGGTCGATCTGGGTGCGAAAGGAACCTACTACCGGACCATGGTTGGGCCCTTCGCCAATGCCAGTGAGGCCGGAGAGCTGTGCTCGAGCCTCAAGGCGGCCGGCGGTCAGTGCCTCATCCAGAGGAATTAATAAGCCAAAACTTGACCCTTGAGGTGGGCGCGGTCTAATCCGCGCCGATGGCGGCACGTGCATTCATCACCGGTTTGGCGGGACTGAGCGTTTCCGCCGGTGAACGTGCATTTCTCCGCGAGGCGCAACCTTGGGGCCTAATCATCTTCAAGCGAAATGTGAGTACAGCAAGCCAAATCATCGAACTTGCTCAAACATTTCGTGACATTGTCGGGTGGGAAGCCCCCATCCTTGTGGATCAGGAAGGTGGCCGCGTCCAGCGGCTTGGGCCGCCGAATTGGCCGACTTATCCGCCCGGGATGCTCTATGGCGAACTTTATGACCGCGAGCCGGCTGCCGGCATTGCGGCGGCGCGGCTCGCGGGCCATTTGATCGCCGCCGACCTTCGGCCGCTGGGCATCGATGTGGACTGCCTGCCTGTCGCGGATGTGCCGGTGGTAAGTGGCGATCCGGTCATCGGCGACCGCGCCTATGGCAGTGAGCCGGGCAAGGTTGCGGCTATTGCCAAAGCAATAGCAGAGGGTCTGCAGGCTGGCGGCGTCCTTCCGGTTCTTAAGCATCTGCCAGGCCACGGCCGAGCCAGTGCCGACAGCCACCACAAACTGCCGGTGGTGGATACCGACCGCGCTACACTGGAAGCGACCGATTTTGCTGCATTCCGCCCGCTGGCCGGCTTGCGCCTCGGCATGACTGCACATGTTGTGTTTAGCGCCATCGACCCAGTCGCGCCCGCCACCACTTCGGTCACAATGGTGAGCCAAGTGATTCGCGGCTTTATCGGATTCCAGGGCCTCTTGATGAGCGACGACATCTCGATGAATGCCTTGTCCGGCACGATCGCCGAGCGAAGCCGCGCCGCGCTGGCAGCGGGATGCGATGTCGTGCTTCACTGCAATGGCGACATGCGCGAGATGACGGCCGTCGCCAGCGAAACGCCGGAGCTTTCCGGCAATGCGGCGAAACGAGCTGATGCAGCGCTCACCGCGCGAACGGCACCGGAGGAGTTCGACACGGAGACCGCACGCAGGATATTCAGGCAGATGGTGGCCGACGTGGAAACGTCGCTGCAACGAAAGATCGGGTCATGAGCAGCGAGGAGTTCGATACCACGCTCGGCGCTGACCGGGGTACTAGCGAGCCGACCATGATCGTCGATGTGGAGGGCTTTGAAGGTCCGCTCGATCTACTGTTAATGCTTGCCCGGCAGCAAAAAGTCGATTTGGCGAAAATCTCGATCCTCGCGCTCGCCGACCAGTATTTGTCCTTCATCGAGGCCGCTCGAC
>DASSLE010000309.1:0-4131 GCA_035689725.1 Pseudolabrys sp. | reverse complement strand
CTCAAGACCGGTCGCGTCATGGTGAAGGACGAGGACGTTTGTCTGCATTGCGGCCTATGCGCCGAACGCTGCCCGACCGGCGCCTGGGACATGCAGAAATTCTTGCTCGATATGACTCACGCAGGGACTTCATGCCGACCGCCACGCCGATCAGCCGCATAAACGATTTCGTTATTCGTTTCGCCAACGTCAATGGCTCGGGCTCTGCGAGCGCGAACGAAATGTTTGCGCGCGCGGTGATGCGCATGGGCGTGCCCGTGGCGCCTCGCAATATCTTCCCGTCGAACATCCAAGGTCTGCCGACCTGGTACGAAGTGCGCATTTCCGAAGCCGGCCACCTGGGGGCGCGCGGCGGCACCGACCTCATGGTGGCGATGAACCCCCAAACCTTCGACAGGGATATCGCCGGCATCGAACCGGGCGGCTACCTGTTTTACGATTCAACAAAACCGCTGCCGCCGTCGAAATTCCGCGATGACATTACGGTCATCGGCGTACCCCTGACCGCAATCTGTAATCGCGAATATACCGATCCGCGCCAGCGTCAGCTGTTCAAGAACATAATCTATATCGGTGTGCTCACGGCCCTGCTCGACATCGACGTGAAGGTGGTCGAGCAGCTCATCGGAGAGCAGTACAAGGGCAAGGACAAGCTGATCGAGCCAAACATCAAGGCGCTGCATATTGGTCGCGACTACGCGATCCTGAACCTGCAATGCCCGCTCGGAATCAAACTCAAGCGAGCCAATGCGGTCGGCAACCGCATCTTCATCGAGGGCAATTCAGCTGCGGCGCTCGGCGCCGTCTATGGCGGCGCAACCATTTGCGCATGGTATCCGATCACACCCTCCTCCTCGCTCGCGGATGCCTTCACGCGCCATTGCGCCAAGCTACGTATCGATCCGGAGACCAAGCAGGCCAAATACGCGATCATCCAGGCTGAGGACGAACTCGCCTCGATCGGCGTCGTGATCGGCGCAGGCTGGAACGGGGCGCGCGCCTTCACCGCCACGTCCGGGCCCGGCATTTCGTTAATGCAAGAGTTCATCGGCCTCGCCTATTTCGCGGAAATCCCAGCGGTTTTATTCGACGTGCAACGCGCCGGTCCCTCCACCGGCATGCCGACCCGCACGCAGCAATGCGACGTGATTTCCTGCGCCTATGCCTCGCATGGCGACACCAAACACGTGCTGTTATTCCCCGAGGGTCCGGCGGAGGCGTTCGAGTTTGGCGCACAGGCTTTCGATCTTGCCGACCGCCTGCAGACACCGATTTTCGTCATGCTCGATCTCGACATCGGCATGAACCACCACCTGTCGAGGCCGCTGGCCTGGGATGACACGCGCAAATACGACCGCGGCAAGGTAATGACGGCCGCCGAGCTCGAAGCCGGCAAGGAATTCGGGCGCTATCTCGACGTCGATGGCGATGGCATCCCTTACCGGACCTATCCCGGCACACATCCGACGAAAGGTTCGTTCTTCACCCGCGGCACTTCGCGCGACCGTTACGCGCGCTATACCGAGGAAGGCGCGCCTTACGTCGACAATATGCAGCGGCTGGTCCGCAAGTTCGACACCGCCAAAGACATCGTGCCGCGTCCGCTGATCGCTACTGCTGAAAAGCCGACCAAATACGGCGTGATCTATTACGGCTCGACCTCACCCGCGATGGACGAGGCGATCCACATTATCGAGGCGCGCGGCCATGCGCTCGACCGCATGCGTATCCGCGCTTTCCCGTTCCATTCCAGCGTCAACAGCTTCGTCGCCGACCACGATTTTGTATTCGTGGTCGAGCAAAACCGCGACGCCCAGTTGCGATCGCTCATTGTCAATGAATGCGGCATCGACCCGGTTCGGCTGGTTCCGATCCTGCACTATGACGGCACGCCAATCACTGCTCGCTTCATCGCCAAGGCGATCGGAGATCACCTCGACAAGCTAACGGTGAAACCGATGAAGGTGACCACTTGACGAATACTAATGCCCCTCCGCTGTCATGCACGGGCTTGTCCCGCGCATCCTGCCTAGGGTGGTACAGCCGCGCGTTCCTCATCGAGATGGCCGGGACAAGACCGGCCATGACAAGTCAGAGTTAGGACGACAAGATGACCTATCTCGCCAAGCCAAAATTTCACCACCCCGAGCTGCCGGAGAACGCACTCGGCTATACCCACCGCGACTATGAGGGATCGGTCTCGACGTTGTGCGCGGGCTGCGGTCACGATTCGATCACGGCCGCCATCATCCAGGCCTGTTTCGAGCTGTCGATCGAACCGCACCGCGTCGCCAAGATCTCGGGCATCGGATGCTCGTCGAAAACGCCGACCTACTTCCTCGGCAATTCGCACGGTTTCAATTCGGTGCACGGCCGCATGCCGTCGGTGCTCACCGGTGCCAACCTCGCCAACCGCGATTTGATCTACCTCGGCGTCTCCGGCGATGGCGACAGCGCATCGATCGGCCTTGGTCAGTTCGCACATTGCCTGCGGCGCGGCGTTAACATGGTCTATATCGTCGAGAATAACGGCGTATACGGCCTCACCAAAGGTCAGTTTTCCGCCACTGCCGACCGTGGGTCGAAGTCCAAACGCGGCTTCATCAACACGGATAATTCGATCGATCTAGTGGCGATGGCGTTGCAGCTCGGCGCAAGCTTCGTCGCCCGCTCGTTTTCCGGTGACAAGCAGCAGCTGGTCCCGATCATCAAGGCCGCAATTGCTCACAAAGGTGCCGCCTTCATCGATGTGATCTCGCCATGCGTTGCTTTCAACAACCACGCCGGTTCGACCAAGAGCTTCGATTTCGTGCGCGAGCACAATGAAGCTGTTAATCGCCTCGATTTCATCTCCAGCCGCATGTCGATCGAGGTCAAATACGAGCCCGGCACGGTCGAAATGGTGGAGCAGCATGACGGCTCCAAGCTCGCACTGCGCAAGCTCGCTGCCGACTACGAGCTGCACGACCGGACCGCAGCGCTTGGCTTCCTCCAGCACCACGCCGCCAAGGGCCAGATCGTCACCGGGCTGCTTTATGTCGAGAAGGAGCCGGAGGACCTGCATGCGCACCTGCGCACCGTCGACGCTCCGCTCAATACCCTTGGCGAAAAGGAGTTATGTCCGGGCCAGACGGCGCTCGACAAATTCAACGCCTCGCTGCGCTAGGCCCTGTTTCCCATGCAACGCCGACCGCTCGGCCAGTCCGGTCTCGAGCTTGCCCCAATCATGCTCGGCGGCAATGTGTTCGGCTGGACTATCGACGAGAAGGATTCGTTTGGCATTCTTGATGCGTTCGTCGATACTGGCTTCAACGCCATCGATACCTCGGACAGCTATGCGCGATGGATACCGGGCAGTCCGGGCGGTGAATCGGAAACTATCATCGGCAACTGGCTCAAGCGCAGTGACAAACGCGACAAGGTGCTGATCGCCACCAAGGTCGGCGAAGACATGGGCGAAGGCCGCAGCCTGAGGAAAGACTACATCCTGCGCGAATGCGAGGCCTCCCTGCGGCGGCTGCAAACCGACCGCATCGATCTTTACCAGACCCATTTCGACGATGAGGTGACGCCGCCAGAAGAGACCATGCAGGCCTATGCGCAATTGATCGCCGCCGGTAAGGTGCGCGCAATCGGCGCCTCAAACATCAGCCCGGCGCGGTTGAAGGTTTCGCTCGCCGCCAGCAGGAAACTCGGTCTGCCCCGCTACGAGAGCCTGCAGCCACTCTATAACCTTTCCGACCGCAAGGAATTCGAGGCCGAATTCGAGCCGATCTGCCGGCAGGAGAAGCTCGGCGTCATCAACTACTATTCGCTGGCCGCCGGGTTCCTCACCGGCAAGTACCGCTCGCCCGAGGAAGGCGCCAAGCACCCAGGGCGCGGCGGTCGGCTCAAACGTTACCTCGATGCGCGGGGTATAGGCATCTTGAGTGCGCTCGATGAAGTGGCGGCACGCCACAACGCATTGCCAGCGCAGATCGCGCTCGCATGGCTGATCGCAAAGCCGATCATCACCGCGCCGATCGTGAGCGCCACGAGCCTCAGGCAACTCAGCGAGATCCTCAAAGCCCCGCAGATCAAGCTCTCACGCGAGGATATTGCGGCACTTAACGCGCCGGGCGCCTGAGTTCC
>DASSLE010000308.1:0-6976 GCA_035689725.1 Pseudolabrys sp. | reverse complement strand
CAGGGGCCGACCAGCTGGAATGTCACTGGCGAAACGCTGCAAGTGGGTCTGGACAGCGCAACGTCGATTCGTTCATCGGTCGGTGTCGGCTTGCTGTGGGATTCGCCACTTGGGCCGCTGCGTTTCGATCTGGCTTATCCGTTGAAAAAATATTGCGCGACGGCAACGGGTAGCACCCAGGAGGTATGTGATCGCACGCAGTATTTCCGGTTCAGTGGCGGCACCAAGTTCTGATCTTGACGGCAGCTGGCTGTACGACGGGTCGGGCTCGAGCAAAATGAGCGAGCCGCTTTTCTTACGACGCTCCCCGGGTCTCACTCTTGATGAGATCGCCACCTTAACTGGTGCGACGCTGGCATCGATGCCGCCAAATGCGCGTCGCATTGTCAATATCGCGCCACTCGATCGTGCCGCACCTTGTGACCTCACGTTCTTCGACAGCAGAAGTTTTGCATCGGCGGCGGCCACAACACATGCGGGGGCGTGCCTCACCACAGCGGTGCTCGCCAAGGAACTGCCGGCACGGGTCGCGGTACTCACTGTCCGCGAGCCGTACCGCGCCTTCGTAATCGCAGCGCGCAAATTGTTTCCGCAGGCACTGCGGCCGTCGTCACTGTCGGAGCCCGAGGATTTCGCTGGTGCCCATGTCGATGCCAGCGCGCGGATGGAAAATGGTGTCGCCATCGAGCCTGGCGCAGTGATTGGTCCACGCGTGGAAATCGGCAGCGGCAGCGTGATTGGAGCGAACACCGTGATCGGTGCGGAAGTGAAGATAGGACGTGACTGCTCAATCGGCGCAGGTACGACTATTAGTAACGCCCTAATCGGCGATCAGGTCATCGTTCATCCCGGCTGTAAGATTGGTCAGGATGGGTTTGGATTCGTGATGGGGGGAAGCGGTCACCTTAAAGCCCCGCAGGTTGGCCGCGTTATCATTCAGGACAATGTTGAGATCGGGGCTGGCACGACGATTGATCGCGGTGCTATTCGCGACACTGTCATTGGCGAAGGCACAAAGATCGACAACCTGGTCCAGGTAGGCCACAATGTCAGTATTGGTCGGCATTGCATATTGGTGGCGCAAACGGGCATTTCCGGCAGTTCGACATTGGAAGATTTCGTTGTACTGGGTGCACGTGTCGGCCTGAACAACAATGTGACGATCGGCGAGGGGGCGCAGCTTGCCGCGACCAGCAATGTCCATGGCGATGTGCCGCCGGGCGCGCGCTGGGGCGGGACGCCAGCCAAGCCGGTAAAGCAGTGGTTCCGCGAGATGATGATGCTCGAGCGCCTTGCGCGCCAGAAGGGCGGCGCCGATACCGCGTCCGACGAATGAGACAATTGTCATGAACAAGATCGTGACAAGACTCGAAGCCGCCGACATCGCAATGGTGCTCAAAATGCTGCCGCACCGCTATCCATTTTTGATGGTGGATCGGGTGATCGACATCCGAGGCGACGAACACGGTATCGGTATTAAGAATGTGACCATCAACGAACCGCAATTCCAGGGACACTTTCCGGGCGACCCGGTGTTTCCAGGCGTGCTAATGATCGAAGGAATGGCGCAGACGGCGGGAGTGCTTTGCATTGCCGCGACCGGCACGCAGTCCGCGTCGGTGTTTTTTCTAACAATCAACAAAGCGAAATTCCGCAAGCCTGTGCGCCCCGGTGACACCATCGAATACCACATGAACCGGATCACGCGGCGCAAGTCCATGTGGTGGTACCGTGGTGAGGCCAAGGTAGCGGGCCAGATCGTCGCGGAAGCCGAAGTCGGCGCTATGCTTTCCGACGCATGAGCGCGCGCATGATTGACCCCTCGGCGCGGATCGAAGCCGGGGCGGTGATCGGAAAAGAAGTTTCAATCGGTCCGTATTGCACTATCGGCGCGCATGTGAGCGTCGGTGATGGTTGCCGATTGATCGCCCATGTCAATCTCACCGGCCACACCACAATCGGTCCGCGAACTGTCATTCATCCGTTTGCATCGCTTGGTTCGGCACCGCAGTCGTTCAGCTATCGCGGCGGGCCGACCAAGTTGGTGGTCGGTGCCGATTGCGATATCCGCGAAAACGTTACGATGAGCAGGGGCAGCGAAGATGGCGGCGGTGTCACCGAAGTTGGTGATCGCTGTTTTTTCATGGTCGGCGCGCATGTCGCGCATGATTGTAAGGTTGGCAACCATGTGGTGTTTGCCAATAACGTTCTTCTCGCAGGGCACGTGAGTATCGGGGATCATGTGGTGTTCGGTGGCGGCGTCGCGGTGCGTCAGTTTGTCCGCATTGGCGAAGGCGCAATGATTGTCGGCTTGAGTGGCGTGCGGGCCGACGTGATCCCCTGGGGTATGGCCCACGGGCCACTCGCCGATTTGATAGGGCTTAACTTAATCGGTATGCGCCGGCGCGGTTATACGAAGGATAACATTCATCGCGTGCGCGCGGCCTATCAAGCTTTGTTTTTCGGCGAGGGGGAGTTTCGCATTCGCATCGATCGCGTCGCAACCGACTATGGTGCCGATCCGCTGGTGAGCAAGATCATCGAGTTCATTCGTGTGGGAAAGCGCCCGCTTACAATGGCTGTCAAACGCAGTGAGGCGGATGAGGACGCATGAGTGTGGCCGCAGCCGTTGAGCAAGACGGCCCGCTCGGTCTAATTTGCGGCGGCGGTACGCTGCCTTTAGCCGTCGCGGAGTCAGTTTCAAAGCGCGGACGAGCGGTCGTGCTATTCGCGCTTCGCGGCCACGCTGATCCGGCATTGGTCGCGCGCTATCCGCATCACTGGCTTCGTGTGGGTCAGCTTGGCGCCTTTAAACGGCTGGCGCACTCGGTTGGTTGCCGCGACGTGGTGTTTATCGGGTCGCTGGTGCGGCCGACCTTGTGGAATCTTCGTCCCGATTTGCTGGCATTGATGTTGTTGCCGCGCATCATAGCTGCGTACCGCGGCGGCGACAATCATCTGTTGTCGGGTGTGAGCCGGATTGTCGAGGAGCAGGGCTTCCGACTGCTCGGCGCGCACGAGGTGGCACCGGAGATACTCGTGCCGGAAGGCACGCTTGGCCGCATCGATGTGTCGGAGCAGCACTGGCAAGATATTACTTTCGGCCTCGATTATTTGCATGCCAGCGGCGCGTTCGATGTCGGACAAGCTGTGGTGGTGGCCGGCAAACGCGTGCTGGCGGTGGAGGCTGCCGAAGGTACGGACCAGATGCTGAAGCGCGTCGCCGAGTTGCGCGCCACCGGGAGGATCGGCGCTCCAGCAGGGATTGGTGTTTTGGTGAAGGCGCCGAAACCGGGGCAAGACCACCGTTTCGATTTGCCGTCCATCGGGCCGAACACCGTGGCTGGGGTCGCGCGCGCGAAGCTGGCCGGCATTGCGGTTGTGTGCAGGACAACCGTGATCGCGGAACCGGAACGCCTCGTGAGCGAAGCTGACCGCGCCGGGATCTTTGTTGTCGGCGTGCCGGCGGGAACTGAGCGATGAGCCCGCATATTTTTTTGGTAGCCGGCGAGGAATCCGGCGATCGGTTGGGCGCTGCGTTGATTGCAGCAATCAGACAGCGCACGCAAGGGCGCGCCCAGTTTTCCTGTGTTGGCGGCGCGCACATGGCAGCCGAAGGCGTGCCGAGTCTGTTTCCGCTTGGGGATCTCGCGATTATCGGCTTTGCCGCAATTCCGGCAAACCTGCCAAAGATTTTTCGCCGTATTCGCGAAACTGCTGATGCGATTGTATCTGCCAAACCCGATGCGTTGGTTATTATAGACAGCCCTGAGTTCACTCATCGCGTGGCGCAGCGGGTGCGCGCGCGGGCGCCAGCAATTCCCATTGTTGATTATGTGTGCCCGTCGGTGTGGGCGTGGCGGCCGGGCCGCGCGCGCGCCATGCGCGCGTATGTGGATTACGTATTGGCGCTGTTGCCGTTCGAGCCGAAGACAATGGCTGAGCTTGAAGGTCCGCCTTGTCGTTACGTTGGTCATCCGTTGACCGAGTGCCTCAGCGAACTACGCCCGAACGATGTTGAGAAGCGTCTACGGCTAGCCGACCCGCCGCTGCTTTTGGTCTTGCCGGGCAGCCGCACAAGTGAAATTCGCCGTATGGCGGCGGTATTTGGGTCGGCGATCGCCCGCGTTGCCGAGCAATTTGGCGCGATTGAGGTGGTTGTGCCGGCGGTGCCAAGACTTGCAGATACGGTTCGAGCCGCCGTCGCCTCGTGGCGCGTGCCGGCCCGTGTAGTAACCGACGCGGACGAAAAGCATGAAGCATTTCGTGCTGCGCGGGCGGCGCTGACTAAATCGGGAACGTCAACGCTGGAACTGGCGCTCGCCGGCGTGCCGATGGTTGCTGCTTACAGGGTGCCTTTAGTGGAGGAGCTCGCAGCACGTTTACTACTTAACATTCCGTCGGTGATCCTCGCAAACCTCGTCGTGGGGGAAAACGTGGTCCCCGAATTTCTTCAGCGAGATTGCACGACCGATCGGCTCACAAAGGCATTGCTGCTGCTGCTGACCGATACGCCGGAACGGCGCCGGCAACTCGAAGCATTCGCTCGCCTGGATATCATCATGGAAATCGGCGGACAAAGTCCGAGTGATCGAGCGGCGGCCGTGGCTCTCGATATCGTGGGCCAAAAGGGCGTACCAGTATGTGACACTCCCGCTTTGGCGCAGCCTTCGGTATGACTTGCTGGGCGGTCCCAGATAGGCGTATGTGATTGTAGGAAACCGGATTTCAGCCTTTGACGTTATCCCCACGCGCCTCGATTACTGCCGTGCATGGCTACCTGCCGCCGGATCTGCTCACCAATGCAGAACTTGCGCGTATGGTGGATACCAGTGACGCGTGGATTACCGAGCGGACGGGGATCAAGGAACGCCACATCCTGAAAGGCGAGGGCCTTGGTACCTCGTATATGGGCGCGGAAGCCGTACGAGGGCTGTTGCAGAAGACCGGCACGAAACCGGAAGAGGTCGATCTGCTGATCTGTGCGACCACCACGCCCGATATGCAATTCCCATCCACGGCAAACCTAATTTGCGACATGGTCGGCGTGCGCAATATTGGCAGTTTTGATGTTCAGGCTGCGTGTTCAGGTTTTCTATATTCGCTGACGATTGCGGCACAATTCATCGCCAACGGTACAGCGCGCAAAGTCGTGGTGGTCGGTGCCGACAAGATGTCTTCCATTATTGATTACACGGATAGGGCCACCTGCGTGCTTTTCGGCGATGCAGCAGGCGCGGTGCTGCTGGAGCCAGACAATGCCGGCTACGGAATCATGGATTCGCTGATCCGTTCTGATGGCTCAGGAATGGTGCATTTGTATCAAAAAGCCGGTGGCAGCCGCATGCCGCCGACTGCAGAGACAGTGGCCAAGCGATTGCATTACGTCCATCAAGAAGGTGCCGCCGTCTACAAGTTTGCCATCGCCAAAATGGCGGAGGTGGCGGGTGAGATAATGGCGCGCAACAATTTGCGCGCCGGCATGATCGACTGGCTGGTGCCACATCAGGCCAACAAGCGCATCATCGAGTCGACCGCTGAGCGCATGGGTCTGCCGATGGAAAAGGTAATGGTAACAATTCAAAAATACGGCAACACGACCAATGCCACCATTCCGCTTTGTCTGTGGGACTACGAACCAAAATTAAAGCGCGGCGACCGCATGGTGCTCGCAGCTTTTGGCGGTGGCTTCACCTGGGCCGGCATCTATGTGCAATGGGCCTATGATGGGGCGAGTGCACCGAAACTCAACGGTAGAGGCAACGGTAAGAGCCGCTAACGCGAATTATTTGCGCCGTGAGACCGGCGCATAGTCTCTGCGTGTTGCGCCCGTGTAAAGCTGGCGTGGTCGACCGATCTTTTGATGCGGATCTTCGATCATTTCCTTCCACTGCGCGATCCAGCCGACCGTGCGCGCGACCGCAAACAGCACAGTGAACATCGTAGTCGGGAAGCCCATGGCCTTTAGGGTGATGCCTGAATAAAAATCGATATTCGGATAAAGTTTTTTCTCAAGGAAGTACTCGTCATGGAGAGCGATCTTTTCGAGCTCTATAGCGACGTCGAGCAGTGGGTCGTCCTTGACGCCAAGCTCAGTCAGCACTTCGTGGCAGGTCTTCTGCATTATCTTGGCGCGCGGATCGTAGTTCTTGTAAACGCGATGGCCGAATCCCATCAGGCGGTATGAATCGTTCTTATCCTTGGCGCGCTTGATGAATTCTGGAATGCGGTCGACCGAGCCAATTTCGCGCAGCATGTTGAGCGCGGCCTCGTTGGCGCCGCCGTGTGCCGGACCCCACAGACAGGCGCAGCCTGCAGCGATACAGGCAAACGGATTTGCGCCGGACGAGCCGGCAAGGCGCACGGTCGATGTTGAAGCGTTCTGCTCATGGTCGGCATGTAGGATGAAGATGCGGTCCATAGCCCGCGCCAAGACGGGGTTTGGTTTGTATTCTTCGGTCGGCACCGCATAGCACATGCGCAGGAAGTTAGAGGCGTAATCGAGATCGTTCTTGGGATACACGAAGGGCTGACCGATCGAATACTTGTACGCCATGGCGGCGAGCGTCGGCACTTTCGCGATCATTCGAATCGAAGCGATCATGCGCTGATGCGGATCGGAGATGTCGGTGGAGTCGTGATAAAATGCCGAAAGCGCACCGACGCAACCGGTCATTACCGCCATCGGGTGCGCGTCGCGGCGAAAGCCTTGAAAGAAGCGGCTCATCTGCTCGTGAACCATCGTGTGGCGGCTCACGCGATAATCGAAGTCTGCCTTCTGCGCAGTGGTGGGCAGTTCGCCGTATAGCAGAAGATAGCAGGTCTCTAGGAAGTCGCCGTGTTCGGCGAGCTGTTCAATCGGATAGCCGCGATAGAGCAGAATGCCCTCGTCGCCGTCGATATAGGTGATCTTGGACTCGCAGCTTGCTGTTGAGGTGAAACCGGGGTCGTAGGTGAACATCCCGCTCTGGCCATA
>DASSLE010000307.1:0-7926 GCA_035689725.1 Pseudolabrys sp. | reverse complement strand
TGCCGCGGTGATGGCGTTCTGCTACGGCGGGCCCTACGCCATTCTCGGGCCAAAACGGCTAGGCTACGCCGCCGGTATTTCCTGCCACGGCACCCGCCTGCAGGATTACATCGGCGAGCTTGAGGGCGTGACCGCGCCGATCTGCATCATCTGGGGTGACGAAGACAATCAGGCGCCGCCGGAGGTGCTCGATGCCTATCGCGCGGTAGCGCCGCGCATGAGCAATGTCGAGCTGCATATTTTTCCAGGCATCAAGCACGCCTACATGATGCCGGATGCGGGCGCCGCCTTCAGCAAGACGACGCGCGAATTTTCCATGGCGCGCGCGATCGCCATTCTCAATGACCTGCGCAGTGGTGGCGAAAAGTTGCGGAAGGCGTCGTAGTGGCGAGCGCTCTCATTCCTGTCGTCCCCGCCTTCGCGGGGACGACAGGTCGTTTTTGCGTGCGGCAAACGTCACGCCGCCTTGGCCGCCAATTCCTTGTCCTTCGCTTCGGCGCGCTGCGCCGCCGGCCGCGCGGCGATGTGCGCGGCGTAATCGACAAATTCCTTCCGCTCGGGGATCATCTTGAAGATCATTCCCCAGCGAATGTTCGCGCCGATCACGACGTCAGCGGCGGTGAACTGATCGCCCATGAGCCACGGACCTTTCTTAACCGCCATGGCCAGCACGTTCATCGTCGTATCGAAATCGCCGTAGCCGAGCATGGCGCGGCGCGCCTCCTCCTTACGCGGAGCGGCGCGGTCGATCACCGCAGGCTCAAGACACCCGGGCCCGAAGAACAGCCACTTGAGGTAGACGCCGCGTTTCGTCGTGCCGATCGGCACGTTCAATTTCTTGTCAGGAAATTCGTCGGCAAGATAGGTGCAGATTGCAGCCAGCTCCGTGATAACGGTGTCGCCGTGCTTGAGCGCGGGAACCTTGCCCATCGGATTGATGGCGAGATAGTTGGGCTTCATGTTGTCGCCCGCACTCAGTTTAAGGAGCTTGATGTCGTAGGGCTGGCCGACTTCCTCCAGCATCCAGAGTACGACCGACGAGCGCGAGGGCGAGGCGTGATAAAGCGTAAGATTGGACATGCAACACCTTGCAAAATTGACGACGGGAACCGAACTTACGATTAGATCATGATTGTGCAGAGACCATGACATGACCAGTAAAGTTCGCGATAACACCGAGCGCCACCGCTTCGAACTCGATGCTGACGGCCATCTCGCGTTCTCGAACTACAAGCGCGCCGACGGCGTGCTCACCATCCTCCATACCGAAGTGCCCAAAGCACTCGAAGGGCGCGGCATCGGTTCGGCGCTGATCCGCGGCGTGCTCGACACCACCCGGAGCCAGGGGCTGAAGGTCAATCCGGTGTGTCCATTCGCCAAGGCCTATCTCGAACGGCATCCGGAATACGCCGACCTGCGGCAATAACCCCGCCCCCAGTCTAAAAGCTTGCGAAAACGGCACTTTTCCAACATTCAACCGCGCGGTACGACAGTCTCGCCTGTCACGACAGAAGACCGCGTTCGATTTCTCGGCCGGCATCATCATTTTCAGTCAGCTCGGCAAGCTGGTGTTCTCGGTCGGCTCGCATTTCTCGCTGACCTCGCTCGCAGCCGCGCCGCTGATCGCCGCGCTGTTTTTCACCTGGCAACACTTAAAATGCGGCCTCGCGTGCGCACAAAAACGATCCTGCGCGTGCTGTTTCCAACGCATTCTGCACAGCCACTCGAACGAAGCCGACATCGGCTATCTGATCTTCAACGTCTTGGTGTTCGGCGTGATGTTTAGCTACCGGTCATCTCAAGCCGCTGTGGTAGAAACGCGCTGGGAATTCGCCGCGGTGCCTGTTGCGGAGCGCAAGCAGGCCTAGTTAATTACGCTGATGCGCAAGCGCACCGTTACCGTCAACGACAAGATGCAGAAAGGCTATCGCTACGTCCTGAGCGCGGCGGCGGGGCGCAGCTTCGATCCCGAGTTCAGACCGCAATTAACACCCGCGCAAATGCTCAAGCTCGGTGTGTTCGGCGGCAAATACATGACCGACTGCCGCCGAGAATTTCCAAAGAGCTGGTTCGCAGGCGCCAGGCTTTCGCCACGCGGCTCCGACCGTGCATGCAATTTCTTCGGCGTCGACGCCAGTCAGCCTCTTTGCGAATGGAAGCGCAAAGGCTGGATTCACCCGGACGACCCGCGCGGCTGGTTCCAATGGTATTGCCGCTACTACATGGGCCGGCGCATACCGGAAGAGGACCGCAGGCAGATCAACCGCTGGAAGGCGATCCGCCGCCACGTGCGGCAAGTGCAGAAACATTGCGAACCCGGCGACCTGCTCTGCCGGCGCCGTCAGCGTCAGGCGCTACTGCACTGGGCCTACGACAGCCGCAAGATCTGACGAAAATTATTCAGCTGCAACGGCGCGCGTTTGCGCCGTGCGGTTTTTCCACCGGACTGTCACTGCATCGACCGCGACAACTGCCAAACCGGCGGCAAGGATTTGCCAGCCCGGTCTGATGCCGGCATCGAAATCAAATATCGTATTAAGAACACGCATGGGCGAGACATGAAAAGATATCGCAATCCCGATGGCCTCGCCTACGAACGTGACAACGGACACGACAATCGCGAGCGTGAGCAAGCTCGAAGTGGACAACTCGCTGGTGTCCTGCCACCAGGCCAGCAAGCGGTAAGCCATCAGCCAGAGAAACAGGCTGGCGGCGAAAGTCGGCACCGTCACATCGGCCTTGGTCTGCTGGAAATAGTGGATGAGTGCGAGTAGTGCGATGACATAAACGATCTGGTGGAGACGGCGCCAGCACAGGCCGCCGAGCCGGCGCACCATGCCATCGGTCGACGTCGAAGCCAACACACCAAGGCCAATCCACGCTGTCGCCCCAATAATCAGGTAAACGCGATGGGTAATCTCGTGGACGAATTTGCCGAGATCATAGTTCTGATGGGCAAAAAACAGCGCGAGATGCGCCGCGATATAACAAAAAGTCCCGACCCCGAGCATGCGCCGTATGTCGATCAGATTGCCGTAGCGAAAGATGCGCCGGAATGGCGTCACCGCGAGCGTCACGCCGAGAAAGACCAGCGCCCAGAAGCCGGCGCGGTGGATCAAATCGTTGAGCGGACGCGCACCGTGAGCAATTTCGTTCGCCTGAAAGATCGCCTTGGCGAGTGGCAGCAACAGAAGCGCAAGCGTGGAAAGGCGCAACGCCGAAACGCGCCCGCGTCGGTCACGCCAAAGCTGCCATGAAACCGTCATCGTCCATCGTCTCAATCTGCTTGCAGCATAGCGATCATACCGCACCGCACAATTTACACGTATAAATAGCAATTCGTGCTACATTTTTGCGGTTGGCTTGATTCGTCATAATCGTTCAAAAGCCTGCGTGCGACCAAGTTGGCTGCAACGAAACAAAAGCCGGCGGCCAACTATTACGGGAGACGAAGGAGGAGCAGTTCAGGACGCCACAGTAACGCTGCGCCGGGGGATTTATATGGAGGCCGCCGATGTCGCGAGCTCTGGTCCGCTCACTTCTTGTCGTTGTACCCCTGCTTTTCGCTGCCACAACTGCGTTTGCCCATGACAGCTGGGTAAATCGCGGCGCCTTCAAGAACGGCGCCGGCGAATGGTGCTGTGGCGACTACGATTGCAAGAGCTACACACGCACGTCATCGACGGCCAGCGGCTGGATGATCGAGGGTGAATTGGTGCCCTTCGATGAGGCGATGCCGGTTGCTCCGCCCGACGGGCAAGTCACAATATGTCGGCGGCCCGACGGATCACGGCGCTGCGTGTTCGGTTTGAAACCGGGCCTGTAGACCATTTTCAATTGGCGGCAGCACGCGCCAACTTATTTGGCGTGGGCTGCTGAACTGTTTTTCGGTTGATCTAGCTGTGTTCTTCCGGCTCTGCGCCGGCGCGAACGATCAATGTGATGATGCCGGCGGCGCCGATCAAAATGAATGAAGCACCGATATTGTCGCCACCCGGGAAATAGGCAATTCCGGCAAGAACGATAGCGCAAAAACCAAGCGACAATGCCCAGACTCCGAGCCAGTCGATTGCCTTAATCGTCTCACGCTTCTGCGTACGCACAACGTAGGTTGGTCGCTGGTGTATTGACATGGCAACATCTCCAGTTTTTAGGATCCCACCCAATTTCCGTGCCTGCCTTGATCTAACGCAAGTTTTCTTTTTCGGCTCCTTGCAGACAGTGAAGCACAATCATTGAGTTATTTAGTCAAATTTTGGGCAGCGGACGGCCACCGGACTCCTTCGATGGCACTTTCACCCAAGCCTCTCCGTCGAGCACAACCTCGCCGCTGACCGAACAGGTGCAAGTCAAACGGGCACGGAACTTTTCCGGCATCAGCTCTGCTACCGATACGCTCACGTCGACGGTGTCACCAATTTTCACAGGGGCGCGAAAATTCAAGGTCTGCGAGATATAAACCGCGCCTGGACCGGGCAATCTTGTGCCAAGGACCGCAGAAATTAGGCTGGCCGTGTACAGCCCATGTGCAATGCGGGTGCCGAACGGTGTCTTGGCCGCAAAATGCTCGGATAAATGGATGGGATTGCGGTCGCCCGTGACCTCGGCGAAACCGACCACATCCGAGGAATCGATGACCTTTTTGAGCGTCTCGGTCATGCCGACCACGAGGTCCTCAAAGAACAAAAGTCTCAACTCAAGCATTTTCAATGCCTTATCTTTTATTTTTGCCCCACTTGGTTCCCCAAAAGCCGCTTGGGAAGCACATGGGAAACACTCAGATTTGCTCCCCTCCGCCGATATCACTACGGCAAAATGTAGCAGCAAACCGATGACGTAAGCCTGTCGCCATGACCGCCCCAATCCTCGTCCGCGCCACCAAAGTAATAAAGTAATGAAGGGGATGAAAATGGCACTAAGTAATTCGTGGTTTGCAACGCTCTTTGTGATCGCCGCCGTTGGCACACGTCGTAATCGTCGCGCGGAGAGCCTTTCCTCGGGCATCAACCATCCCGTTTTTTGCCTGTTGTTAGCCCTCCTGAACTACCTCCTCCACCAGTTGTTCGTGCGCCGGGCTGCATCCCGCAGGCCGTAACGGTTGACCGGTAAGCCGGCTTCGCCAACAGCGCTGAAAAGCCATTGCGACAGCGGCCCGGCTTCCAATCCAATCCGCTCGAAGTGATGGCCGCCGCTCGTCAGCACAGCCAGCAGCGCTTCTGGTTCGCACGCTACCTTGGCTTCTCGAACGATCTTGCCTGTGTCATCCACAATGCAGACGCTCGTCTGCTTGACCGAAACGTCTAATCCAGCAAAATGGTCCATGGCTCGCGCTTCTCCTTCTGATGCTTGAGGCCGTACACACGGACCTCGTTTCACCATCAGCCTGAAGCGCAGCACCCAAATCTTCCGCTATCCGCAACATCGCCGGCCGATTACCCCATCTTTATCCCCCCACAGCGGACATTGGCCACCTCATCGGCACGTCCGCTTTGTCCCAAGAGCAGAAATTCGTCAGTGTAATTGGCATGTAAGCTTGGACCAGAAGCAGTGGGCATTCGCGCTAAACGCCGCGCTTGTTGCCCCACGCGAGCACATGGAGCTGCGGCAACACCGTGGCGTCGAACCACCGGTCCGCGATCGTCCCTGCAGCAAGCCAGCGCAAACGGTTCATAAGGTCGCCGATATCCGCGGTTTCGGGCATGGCTTTACCCTCGGCATGCAAGGGCGCCGGATTGCCAACTTGAAGGTAGATCTTCAGATTCGGGCAGCGTGACGCAGCGGTTCGCGCATAGCCGTAGTCGGCTTCATCGAAAACAACGATTTTGAGAACGCAACGCGGTCGCGCTCCTGCGGCCTCGATGCATGCGTCCAGAGCATTCCAGTCGGCTGCCATGCCCGATGACGGAGGCTTCGGACTCAGAATGAGCCAATCGAGATTTGCAAACCATGGCTGGGCCACGCTGCCTTGCGTCTCCATCGCAAAGCTGTAGCCGCTGCGGCGGCCAAGCGTAATCAGGCTGTCGAGCGGTTGCAGCGCCGGATTTCCGCCCGAGAGTGAGATCAGCACAGGTTGATTTGCGGCAAGTTGGTCTACCCGCGCCAAGATTTCTGATGGCGACATCAGGGTCCATTCGTCGCGAAATTCGGGCAGCACCGCATAGAGAGTGTCACACCAGCTACAGCGATAATCGCATCCGGCCGTGCGCACGAAGACGGTCGGACGTCCGATAAGAGGGCCCTCTCCCTGAATGGTTGGGCCAAAAATCTCGCTGGTGCGGATACGTTCGGTCACGGCCGATACTCCGCCCAGGTTCGCGGCGATTCACAGACACGCACCGCAATGACCTCCGGCCAGCGCACTTTACACCAGTCGTAAAGCCATTTGCTGAGTACTTCGGCTGTCGTCTTGTCGTGTCCGAGAACATCGTTGAGATGGTTGTGGTCTACAGTTGCGTCGAGAAATTCCTTAAGCGCTGAAAGTTCGTGGTAGTCTCTAACAAAACCAACGTCATCGAGCGCAGCTGCCTGCAAGATGACCTCAACCTCGTAGTTGTGGCCATGTAGCCGACTGCACGGGTGCTCGGGCGGTAAACCGCCGATGACGTGGGAGGCCGAAAAAGCAAATGTTTTCGCGATCGTATACATGGCTACCGCTGTGGCTCGAACGCATTGACGGTCGCAATGCAAGGGGGCCACGGCATGAATAGAAAGCCGTCTCCGCAAGAGCAGATGAACGACATTGTCAGGGCTCCTTGTTTTGACCGGGTAGGCTGCGACCGGGCCGGCGTAAACCGGCAGACATGCGATACTATTCCTTCAAAAACTTCAGAACTTCGTCGAAGAAGGCGAAACGGTTCTTCTCGAAGAGAACGAAATGCGTCGCATCCGGAATGACGACATTGCGTTTGACCGGCGCGTGCACCAGCTCCCGTATCAAACCGGCGCGATCTTCCTGAAACGACCAGGTATCATAGTTGCCCCCAATCACCAGTGTCGGTGCGTAAATATTGGCGGCATTCCATAATGGACGGCCTGTGGCCTGGTAGAATGAGTCCTCCAGCACCCCATTGGGCGCACGCAGGCTCGCTGGAGTTCGACTGCTGCTGGTCGGATCCGTTGCCAGACATTCATTCCAGAATGCAGCGGGTACGGCGGGATCGCGATATTCATCCTTATTATCGACCGGTATTTCGCCGTTCCAACGGCCCGTATTTGCTGCCTCAGAGGCCAAGCGGTAGGCGCCCAGCGCAAAATTGAATTCCATGGGCTTACGCTTGTTCTGCAAGCCACTGCCCGGTCCAAGATTGGTATGGTCGTTAAAATCATAGAGCGGCGCATAAAGGACGAGCTTTTGTACGTTCTCGCTATGCAACGAGGCATAGTATCCGGCCATCATGGCACCCCATGACCAGCCTATCAGTGAAATCTTTTGCACGCCGCGCGTCCGCTTAATGTGATTAACGATCGCCTCGACATCGCGTAACGCCAGGTACGAGCGCGTCACCGGTTGGTTATTGTTCGCCGGCTCGTCCATCGCCTTTTCTCGCGTCGAGCCACCGTAGTTGCGGTAGTCACCCATGTAGACAACGTAACCACGCTTCACGAGCCAATCGGCCCACGAATAATCCTTGTATTGCAGGTCAAAGTCGCAGGTTGACGGAGAGGTCGCCCCGTGCAGAAACAACACAATATTGTCATTGGCGAAGCGGGTATTGCCTTGAGGCATTTTTTCACGAAGGAATAATTTGATTCCCGGATCAAGCGCGTCTATCTGCAAGTCCGTTTTAACGATAGCGCTTTCCTGGGCATAACTGACATTGCTCGTCGCCAGCACGCCGATAATTATACTGCTCGCAGCTAGCCAAGCGCCAAAGGCCATCCCGAGGCGCGACAGCCTCGGTTGAGAAAAGTGACAGATCGCCTTGA
>DASSLE010000306.1:0-9125 GCA_035689725.1 Pseudolabrys sp. | reverse complement strand
GCAGCGCACCGAAGTAGTGATTCGGGATCAGAGTTCTGGCGGAGACGGAGGGATTCGAACCCTCGATACGCCTTTGGAGCGTATAACGGTTTAGCAAACCGCCGCCTTCAGCCACTCGGCCACGTCTCCGCAAGCTGGAAGGCGTATAGAATCTACATTGCATGGTCAAACAACAGATTTGAATCTCGGTTCGCCGGCTGAATTTTAAAGATCGCCATTGAAGGATTTAGGGCCGATGAACCGAAAGCAACGCCGCGCCACGCTCAAGCATGGCTCGTCGGCCGGTGCTCGCCGCACCGATTCCGCTGGCGATCAAATCAACCAGCTCTTTTTCAAAGCGGCCGAGTGTGAACGCGTCCGCAAGTTCGATGATGCAGCACGTACGTACAGGCGCGTGTTGCTGCTCAAGCCCGATCATGCCGAGGCCTGCAACAATCTCGCACGTGTGCTTCAGACGCAGGGCAAGACGAAGGAAGCTTCCACTTTCTATGCGCGCGCGCTGGCGCTGATGCCACAGCTCCTGGAGCAGTATGCCGGCATTTGCGCAACGCTCATTGCATTGTTGCCGCCGCTCCATGAAGCACTTAAGCGACAAACCGCCGCGTGGCCGAAGCAGCTGACCGAAGTCGCGTTGCTCGGAGACGCTGGACTTGCTGCGATCGCGGCCGATCCGCTGCTGCTCTTTCTGCTGCAATCAACGCCGGTGTGCGATGTCGCATTCGAGCGCCTGCTCACTTCACTGCGTTCATCCGTTCTGATCGACGCAACGGCGGCAAAGGAGGTCTCCGAAACCGTTCTCGGCTTCGCCTGCGCGCTCGCTAGGCAGTGCTTCATCAATGAATATGTTTTTGCCACCACATCGGAGGAAGATGCCCAGGTCGAGCGGCTCAAGCGCGCGCTCAATGATGCAATTGCATCTGGCGCCTCATTCGATCCGATACAACTTGCCGTGCTAGCAATGTACGAGCCATTGCATGCGCTCGCTTTTGCACCAACGCTGCTTGATCTCCGCTGGGCGCCAGCAATCGACAACCTGCTAACACAACAGGTGCGCGAACCCGCGCGTGAGGTTGAGCTGCGCGATTCAATCCCGCAACTTACCAAGATTGAAGACGAAGTCTCGCAGCAGGTGCGGCAACAATACGAGGACAACCCCTACCCCCGCTGGGTTCACGGTGCCGGACAGGTCGCGCCGATGCCCATCGATCAATATCTGTGCGATCAGTTTCCCACCAGCACCTTCGTACCGCTTGGCAAAACCGATGCGCTCGACATACTCGTTGCCGGCTGCGGGACCGGCCAGATTGCCGTTGCCTTAGCGCAAAAATATTTGGGCGCTCACGTCTTCGCTATAGATTTGAGTTTGACCAGTCTCTGCTTTGCCAAACGCAGCACGCCAGCTGCACTCGCAGCACGCATCGAATATGTGCAAGCCGATATCCTCAAACTTGCATCGATCGGCCGCAGCTTCGACGTCGTCGATGCTTCCGGCGTATTGCATCACATGGCGGATCCACTTGAAGGCTGGCGCATCTTGCTCTCACTCGTGCGACCCGGCGGCCTGATGCATCTCGGGTTTTACAGCGAAACCGGTCGTAGCGACGTGGTAGCCGCGCGTGCGTTCATTGCGCAGCGTGGCTTTGGTTCAACGCCAGCTGAAATCCGGCGCTGCCGGCAAGAAATACTCAAAACGCATTTAGCTAGTGTCACGCGCTTCACTGATTTTTTCAGCACCAGTGAATGCCGCGACCTGCTGTTTCATGTGCAGGAAAGCCGCCTCACGATTCCCGCAATCAAAAATTTTGTTGCGCAGAATGGCCTGCGCTTTCTCGGCTTCGAATTCGATGCAGGCGCCATGACCCGATACCGAGGGCTTTTTGCCCAACAAGGCTGGTCAATAACCAGTCTCGATCGCTGGCACGAAGTCGAAACCAAATACCCCGATACATTCTCGGGCATGTACCAATTTTGGGTACAGAAGGCCTGAGCGCGCCGAATATAGGCGCCCAGCGCGCCGCCAGGGGTTATTCCGTCCGAGACACAGAAGGAGGCCTTGCGATGCGATTGACAACCTTCATTTTTGCGACGCTCGTGCTGCCGGCTGTGCTCACCCCATCATCCGCGCTCGCCTACGAGATGCCTTACGATCCCTATCCGTGGTGTGCCGTTTACAGCGGCGAGGCAGGCGGCGCTTCGAACTGTGGTTTTCTTACCATCGAACAATGCCGGGCGACGGTGAGTGGCATCGGCGGTTTTTGCGCTCCCAATCAATTCTACAATCCGCGGCAGCCGGCTGCGCGCGCCCGCAAGCGGCAGCGCAACTAGCTGCATTGACTGGCCGTTGCGGCCGTGCGCATTTGCGCCGCCGTGCAATCAAAGCCGTTCAACGTCGCACAAGCCTTGCAAGAGGCGTTGGCCCTGCATCAGCAGGGACGCTTGCGTGATGCAGAGAAGCTTTACGCCCGCATTCTCAAGGCAACGCCGGGCAATTTCGACGCGCTGCATCTGCTTGGGCTCATCAAGGCGCAAAGCGGCCAGATGGGCGAAGCCTACCGCCTGATGGCGGCCGCGTTGAAAATCAATCCGAACATGCCTGACGTCCTGATCAATTTTGCCAACGTCCTGCATGCGCTTAAACGCGACGCCGAAGCGCTCGATTGCCTCGACAAGGCCCTCGCCCTGCGGCCGGATGATCTGGACGCGCTCCTTTATCGCGGAAATGCTTTGAGTGTGCTCGAGCGCACAGAGGAAGCCATTCCATGTTTCGACGCGGTACTTGCGCGCAATCCTGCTCGTGCCGACGCGCTTCTCAATCGCGGCACTGCACTCGCCAAACTTGGCCGCCACACGCAAGCGCTCGCCGATTTTGACGCGGCCCTCGCGCGGGGACCCAATCATGCCGAAGCTTTGTACAATCGTGGCACCGCATTGCTTGATCTCGGCCGGTGCAGCGAAGCGCTCGACACTTTCGACCGCATGCTGACGCACGCACCAAAGCATGCGAAAGCCTGGAACAACCGCGGCCGCGCGCTGCAGACGCTCAACCGGCACGACCAGGCCGTTGCAAGCTTCGAGAATGCTATCGGAATCGACAAGGACTATGCCGACGCACATTCCAATCTGGCGCTCTCTTTACTGACACTCGGCGACCTGCCGCACGGCTTTGCGGAATTTGAATGGCGGTGGAAACGAAGCGGCATGACCGACGCGCGGCGCGGTTACCGCGGCCGGCTCTGGCTTGGCGAATTTGCGCTTGGCCATCGCACTATTCTACTAGCGGCCGAGCAAGGTCTCGGCGACACGATGCAGTTTGTCCGCTATGCGCCGCTACTGGCGCGCACCGGTGCGACGGTCGTGCTCGAGGTGCAGCCCGAATTGAAATCGCTGCTCGCGAGCGTCGATGGCGTGGCATCATGTCATGCGCGAGGCGAGGCCCTACCCGCTTATGACGTTTATTGCCCGCTCGGCAGCCTGCCCTTGGCACTTAAGACCGAGCAATCGACGATCCCTGCTGAAATTCCTTATCTGCACGCTGATGATGCGCACGTCGCAAAATGGCGGCCAATGGTTGAGGCGCTGCCAGGAAAACGCGTTGCGCTGGCCTGGTCCGGCCATGCCCGTCATCCGAACGACCGCAATCGATCGATTGATCTCAAGGTGATCGAGCCGTTGTTCGCGCTCGAAGGCATTTCTTTCATCAGCATCCAACGCGAACTGCGTGAAGGCGATGCCGCGCTGCTGGCGCGGCACAACAACATCACTCACGTCGGCGATGAAATTTCTGACATGGCCGATACCGCCGCGATCACTGCGCTCGCGGATCTTACCATCGCGGTTGATACGTCGGTCGTCCATCTTGCCAGCGCGATGGGACGCGAGGCCTGGGTGTTGCTGCCGTTTTCGCCCGACTGGCGATGGACGCTCACCAGGGAGCGCACCCCTTGGTATCCGCAGGCGCGGCTTTTGCGCCAGCCTACGCCCGGCGATTGGCCAAGCGTGATCACAGCGGTGCGTGACGCGCTACTGCGCGTCACCACAAAGAAATGATCTTGCCGATCAGGCCGCGACGCGAACAGCAGCGACCGGAGCTGGCGCCTGAGAATGTGCTTTCAACCAGTCTCGCGCTGCGCGCTGCGCACAGCCGATCTCGGCATCGCTCATCTGCTCGGCGATCTCACGACGCAGCTGCGCAGCATCCTTGTGGCCGCGCATGGCCGCGATGTTGAACCACTTGTGCGCCTGCACCAGATCAACCGATACGCCCGCCCCCGCGGAATAGACCATGCCAAGGCCGAAGCAATCTTCGGCGTTCGCTGGTTCGGCGCCCCCCGACGCCATTTCCATGCTCGTCATTTCGGCCCCCCTTTTATTTCCGACCGGTACGCCCCATGCGACCCATCGGCACGCCATGTCCCTGTGCCTGGAGTTTGTCTAAGCGGCGTGATCTTCGTGAGAAAATTTGAATGGCAGTTTAAGTGATGCGATGAATCGAAAGTGAACGCATCGCTTGTTGCCGCATTAGGGCCGCAGATAGCCTGTTTGGCTGCCTATTGAGAGATCGCTAACCGATCTCGTTCAGCAGCAGCTAACCACCAAACGATCTTGCCATTTTTCGGCGACGCTCCGCTTGCGTTTCCTAGGCGGGGGCAATTTGCAAGAAGACGCTCGCCGCGGCCCCGGATTAGGTGCCCGTCATCCTTCGAGCCGGCGACGCGACAACAGGGATTTCGTCGTCAGCTTGCGCGCGCACGCTGATTGAACAGCACCGACTGCACTTTCGGATCCTTCATGTCGATGCCCTGGCGGAGCTCGAGCCCGAGCGCCATGCCGCGTTTGACCGCAGGCCGCGCCTTCACTGCTTCCAGCCAGCGCTTCAGGTTTGGAAATTGCTCAATGTCCTGGCCCTGCCGCTGCCACAGATTGGCCCAGCCAACACAAGCCATATCGGCAATCGAATATTTGCCGGCGAGGAATTGACGATCCTTGAGCCGCACATTCATCACGCCGTAGAGCCGATTAACCTCGTCCTCATAGCGCTTGATTGCGTAATCAAGGGTCTCGCGTGCGTAATGCTTGAAGTGATTGAGCTGGCCGGCCATCGGCCCCAGTCCGCCCATCTGCCAGAACAGCCATTGATCGACCTCGACGCGCGCGCGCTCATCCGTCGGATAAAACTTTCCGGTTTTGCGCCCCAGGTATTGCAGGATCGCAGCTGACTCGAAGATGGAAATTGGCCGCCCGCCCGGCCCTTGCGGGTCGACAATCGCCGGCATTCGGTTGTTAGGGGCGATCTTCAGGAAGTCGGGATTAAATTGCTCTCCCTTGGAGATGTTGACCGGCTTCATCACATACGGCAGGCCGCATTCTTCCAACATGATTGAAATTTTGAAGCCGTTCGGCGTCGGCCAGTAATAAAGCTCGATCGGCTTTGCAGATTTGGCCGATTTTTTCTTTTTCGGTTTTGCCTTGGCCGCCTTTGAGCCTGAACGCTTACTCTTCCCGCGCGCCATGTCGTGCTCCATTCCCGATGAATTCTTGCAAACAATCCCGCCGACGGCAATCTGCAACCGGCGCAAAGCCTTGACCAATGCGCCTCATGCAATCGCAGGATGGAGCATACAACCTATGCTGGTTATCCTATTTTGCAGGTTACGGACTGCGGCCAATTGCTGGAGTTACGTTTGCTGCCGCCCTTACCATCGGACTGGTCACGGCGCCAATGTCGCAACTGATGATATCCGCCGCCGCCTTGCAACAGCAGGCCAGCGCACCAGATAAAAGAAGCCAATTGCTGCACAGCTCGCGGGCGCGTGAGCGGCAGAAGAAGCACAGAGCTGAATGGAATGAAGCGATTGACGCCGGCAAGATTTAAAAAGGAAACATCTGGCCGAGATTTTGGAGCGATTGCAACAAGCGTCTCAAATCAGTTTCCAAATAGCATGCATAAAAAATTTTTAAACGCAGAAAAAAACACCAACCCTAACTCCGAAAATACTGAGGGCGTCGGCGAGACCCGAAGTCTCGCCGACGCCCTCGAATGTCATCCGGAACCGGGGCGCCGCGGGGCAACCGCATTGCGCTGACTACTCCATGACGCACACCGGCCCGTATGACTCAATCTCCGACACGTAAGGCCGAAGATCGGGAAGCGGCGTCAGACTAAAGCTTCCGCTTCCGGCGCTTCGTCTTCTTCGCTGCTTTCGCCGCTGCCTTCTTCCTACGTCTAGCCATTGCTGCCCTCCTAGCCATGAAACATGGCGGGTGTCGCATCAGCACGCGTCGCGAATCGACACGCACTGCATTCGGTGTTTACTACAGCACGGCGAAAAAAACAGCGTTACCGCTTAACGAAACGTGTACACGACGTCCGCGCGACACGTTGCAACGTGATCACGCGATCAAAATGCAATTGATCGCGCGCACGTGCAAGACATGACACGAGCTGATGCGCGCATCGCTGAAATTAAAAAACACACGATGAAATAAGGGTTTTTGTCGCAGTGGCATTTCGTTGCGCGCGCGCTTTGGCGACGAAATTTTTGCACGGCACGCGTTGTATTTTGCGTTAACCCTGTTTGCAGCAAATGCATCGGCGCGATGAAAAAATTTTGCACAGATGACCGTGTGCAAGGCTCGCAGGCACCCCGAATCGATCAAAAACGAGCGAATCAGTGCGAGGTGATTCGCAGTGATTCTTCTGCAGTGCACCAAATTAGTCGTCTGATCGGAGGAGACAGATGCATCTCGCGTCGAAAAGGTTCACGCGTGGGTGCCCGTGAATTGAATTTTGCAAATTGGTGCACGACGTCGCCGCGACGCGTGAGCGTCAAAGCCCAAGTTTCTTTTTCAGGAGATCGTTGACTGCTTGCGGGCTCGCCTTGCCTCCCGAGGACTTCATCACTTGACCGACGAACCAGCCGATCGCCTTCGGATTGGACCTGGCGTCAGCGGCCTTGTCGGGATTCTTGCCGATGATTTCGTCAACCACCTTCTCGATGACGCCTAAGTCGGTGACCTGTTTCATGCCGCGTTGCTCGACGATGGCGCGCGGGTCGCCACCTTCTTGCCAGACCACCTCGAACAAATCCTTGGCGATCTTGCCGGAAATTGTGCCGTCCGTGATCAGATCAAGCATCGCGCCCAACTGGCCAGCTGATACCGGTGCGGACGCGATGTCCTTACCTTCCTTGTTCAGGCGCCCGAATAATTCGTTGATCACCCAGTTCGCCGCAGCCTTCGCGTCTCGGCCTTTGGCAACAGTTTCGAAATATTCCGCGGTTTCGCGCTCAGCCACCAGAACGCCAGCGTCATAACCCGACAAGGAGAAGTCGCGCATGAAGCGTGCTTTTTTCTCATCGGGCAGTTCGGGCAATTTTTTCTTCAGCTCCTCGACGTACGCGGCGCTGAATTCAAGCGGCAACAGGTCGGGATCCGGAAAATAGCGGTAATCGTGCGCCTCTTCCTTCGAGCGCATCGAGCGTGTCTCACCTTTGCTCGCGTCAAACAGACGGGTCTCCTGCTCTATCGTGCCACCCTCTTCAATGATCTCGATCTGGCGGCGTGCCTCGTGCTCGATCGCCTGGCCGATAAAGCGGATAGAATTGACGTTCTTGATTTCGCAGCGTGTGCTGAGCGGCTCTCCGGGCCGGCGTACTGAAACGTTGACGTCGGCGCGCAAGCTTCCTTTTTCCATGTCGCCGTCGCAGGTGCCGAGGTAGCGCAATATCGAACGCAGCTTGCTGATGAAGGCCTTGGCTTCTTCTGCCGAGCGCAGGTCGGGTTTCGATACGATCTCCATCAACGCGACGCCGGACCGGTTGAGGTCGACATAAGAGTACGTGGGATGGCGGTCGTGCAGGCTCTTCCCGGCGTCCTGCTCGAGATGCAGGCGTTCGATTCCAACGGTGACGCTGTCACCGCCGTCGAGATCGACGGTCACCGCGCCCTCTCCTACTATCGGCGATTTGTATTGGCTGATCTGATAGCCCTGCGGCAGATCGGGATAAAAATAATTCTTCCGGTCGAAAACCGATTTGAGATTGATTTTAGCTTTCAACCCGAGCCCGGTGCGGATCGCCTGGCGCACGCATTCCTCGTTGATCACCGGCAGCATGCCCGGCATCGCCGCATCGACCAGCGAAACATGGCTGTTGGGAGCGCCACCAAACTCTGTAGGTGCGCCGGAGAACAGTTTCGCGTTGGAGGTAACCTGGGCATGCACCTCCATGCCGATGACGATTTCCCAGTCACCAGTCGCGCCTTTTAGAAGCTTTTTAGCGTTGGGATGAACGTCCATATCACCCTGTTTCACTTTTGCGGCTGCGGTCGGCTGCCATTTCGTATTTCGTAGCGGCTCGCACCCACCTGCTGCAATACGTCATTAGATCGCTAGTTCGGAGCCTTCCGCGCGTTTTCGCACGGCTGCCTTGCCAACTGCGCAGCTGTATTCCTCGAAATGGCCCGATTTCTGCAACGATTTTTGCGAATTCGCGGCGCAAGTCGCGGGCTCGGAACAGGGGCCCGCGGCGGACGTTGGACTGACGTCATGAACAAAGATAGCAACGGCACATTCGGCATCATCATCGGCGGGGTCGTCGCCGTGATCGCGGCCATCTTCATCCTCACCGGCGGAGAGTTGGGCGGCAAGAAAACGGTCCAGGGAGACCAGGATCTGCCTCCGGTCGCGACATCCGGCGACTAAGTCTTAGCCTCACCACCACGATTGCGGGTTGAAATGGCCTGCCGCCTGCTCGATCACTGCGGCGAGCGAAAACAGCGTCTCCTCGTCGAACGGTCGGCCGATTAACTGCAGTCCCAAAGGCAGACCCTGCGCGTCGAGGCAGGCGGGAACCGCGATGCCCGGCAGTCCGGCCATGTTCACGGTAACCGTGAACACGTCGTTCAAATACATCTCCACGGGATCGGCGCCGCCCTTTTCGCCCAACCCAAAGGCGGCTGAGGGTGTAGCCGGCGTCAACATGGCGTGCACGCCGGCCTTGAAGCAGTCCTCGAAGTCCTTCTTGATCAATGTGCGGACTTTCTGTGCGCGCAAATAATAGGCGTCGTAGTAGCCGGCTGAGAGAACGTACGTGCCGATCATCACGCGCCTGCGCACTTCATGCCCG
>DASSLE010000305.1:0-2347 GCA_035689725.1 Pseudolabrys sp. | reverse complement strand
AACGCAATAGCGCCGAGCTTTAGCCCTAATCCTTGCAGGCTGTCGAAGATCCAGCCGGACAACGCGTCGGAGCCGCGATAGACGACAACGTCGACCAGATTTTTTGCCTTGTATTTCTCTTCCCTGGTAACCACCGTGAAGAACAATTGGCGCGCAGGATTCGCGATTGCGAAATGCATCCAGCGCTGTACGACCTGAATGGTCATGACGACAATAAGCGTCGGCATCACAGCCAAGACAGCAAAGCCTGCAATGTAGACAGCCGGCAATGCTGCCGCCGCCACACCAGTGCCGACTCTCTTGAGTAATTGGCCCGTGACCATCACTTGTGTGATCAGCGTCAGCACGCTCACCGCAAGATCGATGCTGGCGAAGACACGAGTTTGCAGGCCGGCCGTCTTGACCGCGGCGGAAACGATGTGCGCCTGCTCGAAGTAGATGATGGTCGCGGCATAGGACAGCAACGCGACCCAAACGCCGATACCCAGCATATAAGGCGACCGCACCAGCTCGGGGATCGCTGCGAATGCGCTGCCGCCGATATTTTCCGTCGTTGCTTCCGGTCCGGTGTGCGCCACCGCCGCATGCTCAAGGCGGGAAACGCAAAACACCGCCACTTCAAGGAGTACCGCAGCTCCAATCATCAGGTTAACCGGGCCAAAAGAGACCGAAAGCCAAATCGTGATGATCGGGCCCAACAATGCACCCGCCGTCCCGCCAGCGCCTATAAATCCAAACAATCGCTTGCCCTGTTCGGAGGTGAACAGGTCAGCCATGAACGACCAGAACACCGCCACCGCGAACAGGTTGAACACGCTGACCCAAACGAAAAACACGCGCGCGATAATGGCGGTCTCGATGTCAAAGGTCAGCAGCACCCAAAACAGTATGAGATTAGCGACAAAGAAGTGGTAGACGATCGGGATGAACCGCGCGCGGGGCAGCCGCGCGACCAAGGCGCCGTAAAGGGGCTGTGTTACGAGCAGCGTGACAAAGGTGGCGGTGAACAGCCATGGCAGGTTCTTCACTCCGCCGGCGATACCCATCTGGTCGCG
The DNA here is from genome assembly GCA_035689725.1 of Pseudolabrys sp. Classification (GTDB taxonomy): domain Bacteria; phylum Pseudomonadota; class Alphaproteobacteria; order Rhizobiales; family Xanthobacteraceae; genus Pseudolabrys. The sequence continues at coordinate 1,292 of DASSLE010000305.1, read as the reverse complement.
CAGCGGCCGCAAGACGTAGTAGCCGGCGAGCAGCGCAAAGAAATATGCAAAAGACCATAGCGCGGCCGCGCGCTCCTGCGGCGTCGCCGGCAAGACGCGCCTCAGCCAGCGTTCAAACAAATTCATGGCAATGAGAGTTTCTGCTTTAGCTCTGCCGCCGTTACTTGTTGCCCATAGCCCGGTTGGCCGCGTTGAAAGCGCCGCGCGTCGGCAAGCGTACCGACGGCAACCGGATCAAATCCGGCATCGCGCACCAGAGCTGCTGCGACCTGCACGGCCTGCGGATCATCGCCGGCGATCGGTATGGCAAGCTTCGGATCGGCGCGGTTCGCCTCGCGCGCAAAGACCATGTACGACATCGTGTTGAATGCGCGCACGACGCGAACGCCCGGAAAATATTTCTGCGAGGTCACGCCGATACCATTTTGTTCAACTTCGTCGGCGATAGTACCATCTCGTGCCGACACCGCGTTGCAGGCGTCGAGCATAACTTTGCCTTTCATTGCGGCGGAGTAGTCCTTGCCGATCTGCGGGATTGCGCCGTAGGGCACTGCGATGAAAAGGACGTCTCCAAACGCGATCGCCTGCGCGACGGAGCCCACCTTCGCAAGGCTTCCGAGCTTTGTCACCATACCCTTCAGCTCGTCCGGATGGCGCGACGAGAAGAATACGGGGTGACCATTTTTGACCCACAAGCCGCCGATCGTGCCGCCAATATTACCTGAACCGATAATGCCGATACGTGAAGGCGAACTACCTTGAGCGCAAAGGCGTGCCGGCTGCAAAATCGCGCCCAACATCACGACGCCGCTCGCGCCCAGTAGCGCGCGACGGTCGACTTGCATATATTCTTGTTTACTCATTGAAGGCTCCCGGATGACGATCACTTCAGCCCCGCATCCTTGCAGTGGATGGCGCTGGAAGCTTCTCACGGTTGCGTGAGGTCAGAATTTTTGATCATGCCATTTGTACGCAATTTTCCTAAGCCGCCGACGACGCTTTTCGGCAGCGCAATTGAATAGCCCGTAGGGCGAAAGCGGATTTTTGTTTTCTAAACAGACTGGTCCTCGCCTGTCGTTGTGCAACGATCAGGCTGAATGGCAATTTGTCAATGGCGCGGCGTCGACCGGATCTGGTTGCCAGTGGTGACGGGCAGCAAATACCGATCAGGACGCGTTTTTCGTTGTCTGATTGGTCGCCTCGCAACCGATCCAGTGGTCGATGAAGGCGGTGAGCCAATTGCGCGAGGCCAGATCGTGCACGGCGCGATCGGCGATATGCTCATGGCGTTG
>DASSLE010000304.1:0-7961 GCA_035689725.1 Pseudolabrys sp. | reverse complement strand
GATGAGACCGAGCGCAATCAACGCCGAGGTGTAGAGATCGCCGACGGCTTCGGTGAATTCATTGGCGATAGTCGCCGATATCGTGGTTCCCGGCGCCAGGATCGAGCCCGAAATGCGGTGCGCATTGCCGATCACGAACGTCACCGCCATGGTCTCGCCGAGCGCGCGTCCGAGGCCGAGCATGACACCGCCGATGACACCGACCCTTGTGTAAGGCAGCACGACGTAGCGCACCACCTCCCAGGTGGTGCAGCCGAGGCCATAGGCCGCCTCCTTGATCACCGGCGGGACCGCCTCGAACACGTCGCGCGAGATCGACGTGATGAACGGCAGCACCATGATGGCCAGGATCAGGCCGGCGGTCAGAATGCCGATGCCGTATGGCGGACCAGCAAACAGCGTGGAGAGTATCGGCACATTACCGAACACGGCGATCAGAAACGGCTGCACGGTCTGTTGCAGGAACGGCGCGAACACGAACAGGCCCCAGATGCCGTAGATGATGCTGGGAATGCCGGCGAGCAGCTCGATGGCTGTGCCGATCGGACGCCGCAGCCAGATCGGGCACAATTCGGTGAGGAACAGCGCGATGAACAGCCCGACTGGCACAGCGATCAGCATGGCGATGAACGAAGTGACGACGGTGCCGTAGATCGGCGCGATCGCGCCGAATTTCTCGGTGACCGGGTTCCAGCTTTCTACGAACAGAAAGCCGACGCCGAAGGTGCTCAGGGCCTGCCACGAGCCGTGGATCAGCGAAACGATGATGCCGCCGAGGATAATGAGAACTGTGATGGCTGCGGCGCGGGTGAGATGGCGAAATCCCGCATCGCCCAATTGAAGCCGCCGCAGAATCTTGGCCCGGTCGACCTGCTCGGTAACCGAGATGCTTCCGCCCTGAAACGCCACATCAACCACGGGTCGCCTCCCGGCGGGTTGCTGCATCCGGCTCTCCCTATGCCTGAAATCGCGTCCGGGGGAGCCACTCAAGCGGCCTCTCGGCCGTAACACAAGGCGCCAATTGGGCGGCGGTGGACAAGGAAAGGGCGCCATGCTGGCGCCCTTTCCGCGCATCAATCGTCTAGTTCGACAGCGCGAAGATCGCTTTGCCACTCGCGTCTTTGATTTCAGTGGCCCAGGTCTTCTTGATCAACCCAACGACATTAGTCGGCATCGGAACATAGTCGAGGCTCTCGGCCATCTTGTCGCCCTTGGCATAGGCCCAAGAGAAGAACTTGAGCGCCTCGCCGGCGGCGGCCGCGTCTTGAGTCTGCTTGTACATCAATATGAAGGTTGCTCCAGCGATCGGCCACGACTTGGCGCCCGGCTGATCGGTCAGGATGACGTAGAAGCTGTCCGACTTTTCCCAATTGGCGTTTGTGGCCGCGGCTTGGAATGCTTCCGCGCTGGGAGCGACAGACTTGCCGTCCTTGTTGATCATATCGACGACGGTCATTTTGTTTTGCTTGACGTAGGCATACTCGACGTAGCCGATCGAGCCCTTGGTGTTGATAACGTTGTTGGCGACGCCCTCGTTGCCCTTGGCGCCGATGCCAGCCGGCCATTCCACCGAAGTATTCGCACCCACCTTCGACTTCCACTCTTCGCTCACCTTCGACAGGTAATCGGTCCAGATGAAGGTCGTGCCCGACCCGTCCGAACGATGTACGACGACAATCGCCTGCGACGGCAACTTCGCGCCCGGATTGAGCTTCTTGATCGCATCATCGTCCCACTTGGTAATCTTGCCGAGGAAGATATTCGCCAGCGTGCTGCCATCGAGCTTGAGATCGCTCGACTCGATGCCTTCGAGGTTGACCACCGGCACGTCCCCGCCGATGACGGTGGGGAACTGCAGCAGGCCGATTTTGCTCAGTTCGGCCGGCTTGAGCGGCATATCGGATGCACCGAAAGTCACGGTCTTGTTGGTGATCTGCTTGATGCCGCCGCCGGAACCGATCGACTGATAGTTCAGCCCGTTACCGGTTTCCTTTTTGTAGGCGTCGGCCCATTTCGCGTAGATCGGATAGGGGAAGGTGGCTCCGGCACCAGAAATGTCGGCAGCTTTGGCCGGGACTAACGCTGCGGCGGCGATGACGCCGGCGGTTGCCAATGCGGTCCAGTGTTTCAAGGGTTCTCTCCATGTTTGCGGACAAAGACCCGCGCGGGCCAAAACAGACCCACCGATCCTGTCTTCGCGCCCAATGAATTGGGCGGCCGCTGTTGATCCAAGAAAGCTCTCCACGACGGCTTCGGACGGTTTTTGTTTTGCTTTAGTGCGCGAATTTCCGAAGTCGTGGTCAGCTAAGCGCCGCATGTCACCTTTCTATAAAGCTTTGGTGACAGTCACATGACAGTATAACCCTATGAATTCGATTGTAATTGCGCCGATACACCGGAATCATCAGTGCGCAACGGCAGGTGCATTGTGAAGGTGGCACCAGCGCCCAGTGTGCTCTCGATGGTAAGACGTCCGCCATGCCGGTTGAGCACATGCTTGACCAGCGCCAGTCCCAGTCCAGTTCCGCCCTGCGCGCGACTGTCAGCTACGTCGACCCGGTAAAAGCGTTCCGTGAGCCGCGGCAAATGTTCGGGGGCGATGCCCGGACCATAGTCGCGTACCGCCATGCGCGCTTCGGGCGTGCCCGCGCGCGTTTGTCCACGGGTGACCGTGATGTCGACACGCTTGCCAGCGGCGCCGTATTTGAGCGCGTTTTCGACGAGGTTTTCGAGCGCACGGATCAGTTCGTCGCGTTCGCCCAACACGATAAGCGTGTCCGGCGGCACCGCCACCTTGATTTCGACGCCGCGGTCACGCGCCAGCGTCTGCAAGCCGTCGACCACCTGCCGCACGATCGGCGCAAGGTCGACCGACGTATTCGGCTGTAAATGCACGTTGAGTTCGATACGCGACAGTGACAACAGATCATCGATCAGGCGAGCCATGCGGGTCGCCTGTCCCTGCATGATGGCAAGGAATTTTGCGCGCGCCGCGGTGTCGTCCTTAGCCGTGCCTTGCAGGGTTTCAATAAAGCCGAGCAACGCGGCGAGCGGCGTGCGCAACTCATGACTGGCATTGGCAATGAAGTCGGCGCGCATTTCCTCTACCCGGCGCAACGGGGTGAGATCGTTGAAGGTCATGAGCAAGATGTCTACGGCGCCCTCGTTGCCGGTCGCTAGCCTGACGGGAGTCACGAAAGCCTCAAACCAGCGGTCGAGCGGCACGCGTTCGAAGAATTCCACGCGCTGCGGTTCGCGACGCTTGGCCGCTCGACGGATGGCGTCGACCAGGTCCGGCATGCGCAGTGCGATCAGTGCAGGTTCGCCGCGGCGCAAGGCCGGCGCAATACCGGTGGCAGCTTCGTTAAACGCAATCACCCGGCCTTCGCGGTCGAGCACGATCGCGGCGCTAGGCAAACCGCCGATGAGTTGCTCGATCAAAAGGGCTTGCGCTCCGGCAAGTGAGCGGCCGGCCGCAGGCGCGACGCCGGCGGTGCTAACGACTGCGGTCTGACCAATCAAAGCTTGCCACGCGCCGCGCAACCGGCCCACCAAGCCAATGGTGGAGGGAAAATCGCGGCGGTCGTCGTCTATCGCCATGATCAGTCGGCGTCGGTTTTTTCGGCCTCGATCTCGCTGCGGATCGGTTCGATCGCAGACGTTATCATTTTCTGTTCAAGTGCCAGGCGCGCGCCTTTCACATTAAGCCAAATTTCGCGCGTGCCGAGGATGACAAGTGCAAGCACGAACGGCACGATATAATACAGCAACCGGAATAGCAGCAGTCCGGCCAGCAAGGGCTCTTTGTCGAATTGCCATAGCGCTACGAGCATTGCAGCATCGAAGACACCGAGGCCGCCTGGCGCATGGCTGGCGAAGCCGAGCAGTGTCGACGACACGAACACCACCGCCATCGTCACGAATCCGACATTCGGCTCCCCCGGAAGCAGCATGTACATCGCCAGCGCGCAGCTGCCGAGATCGAGGATGCCGATACAAATTTGCAGCAGGGTTGATGGTCCGCTCGGCAATTGGACTTTCCACTCGCCTTGCCCAATTTCGCGCGGGGCGCTCCACACCCAGCTTACATAGGACACAAGGACCACCAACATTGCGATGCCGATGGTGCGGTTGAGCCAAGCCGGTAGCTGGTCGATAGGCCCGGCAGCTTGCGGATGATAGGCGACGCCGAGGCCAAGGACGGTAGCGTTGCCGAGCCAGAAGGTCAGGCCGGCGACGAAACAGATCTTCGCCACTTCGATCGCGTCGAGCCCATACGCCGAATAGATGCGGTAGCGAACGGCGCCACCGGTGAAAACCGTCGCGCCGATGTTGTGGCCGATCGAATAGCTGGTGAAGCCGGTGAGCGCAGCAATGCGATAGGGAATTTCGGCGCGGCCAATGGCACGCAAGGCGAACCAATCATAGAAGGTGAGCGTGAAATAGCCGCAAGCCACAAAAAATGCCGCGGCTGCGATACTTTTTATCTCGGTCGCCTTTAGCGCCGCGATCACCTCATCGACATTGATGTCGCGCAGCATGTGGAAGAGCACCACCGCTGCGACAGCAATGATGGCGACGCTCAACAGCAAGCCAATCCGATTCCAGCCGATCGTCTTATGAAAAAATCGCGCCACCGCGCGCACCGACTTGAGCATCAATCCTCCGGTTTGGCGCCGGCCGCATTCAACGCCGCGCGCCCTGGAAAGCGCGCCTTGCTTGACCCCTAGCAGAACTAATTCCATTGGGCGAGCAGACTGCCCGCCGTTCCAACAAACTGCTAGATTGTCCTTAATAAGGCCGTCGGCCAATCAATTACAGCCGTAGGCCATTCGGGAGGTGCTTATGAGCGAATCCGATCCTGCTCTGCCCCGTCGCGCCATTCTCAAAAGCGCCGGACTGGGCGTCGGCGCCGGACTTCTGTCGAGCCTGCCGATAGGCGCGCAAACAGCGGGTGGCGGCATGATCTGGAGCGGCGAGTACTGGGCGAAGAAGGGCGATGTGCCTCTGTACATATACCGGAAGCGGCTTGGTGCACCGAAAATGGGCGAGCCGCCCCCGCCGGTGCTGTTCCTTGTGCATGGCTCTTCGGTCACGTGGCGCATATTCGATCTCGATACGCCAGGCCACGGTGAATATTCGATGATGAATGTGTTCGCACGCTGGGGTTTCGATGTCTGGACCATGGACCATGAGAATTACGGCAAGTCAGGGCGCACCAGCGGCAATTCCGGCATCGCCAGCGGCGCGCAAGACCTGAAGGCCGCCATGCCGGTGATCGTGAAAGAAACTGGGCGCCAAAAGGTGCATTTCATGGGCGAGTCATCAGGAGCACTGCGCGCGGGACTTTACGCTACAATCGAACCGGAGCACGTCGATCGTCTGGTACTGGCGGCCTTCACTTACAAGGGTACCGAGTCGCCAACACTCAAGAAACGCGCCGAGCAGCTCGAATATTTCCGCACGCACAATATGCGCAAACGCGACCGCGCCATGATCGAAAGCATCTTTACGCGCGACAAGGCCGGCACCACCGATCCTGCTGTCGGAAAAATTCTGGCGGACGTTGAACTGCAGTTTGGCGATCAGGCACCAACCGGCACGTATCTCGACATGACCGCCAACCTGCCCGTCGTCGATCCCAAGAAGGTGCAGACGCCGGTTTTGTTAGTACGCGGCGAATACGACGGCATCGCGACTGTGGAAGATCTGTTCGACTTCTACCGGCAGCTTCCGCACGGCGACAAACAACTGGTGATCCTGCCGAACACCGCGCATTCGGTGGCGGTCGCCGTCAACCGCCATCTGTTCTGGCACGCCGTGCGCGGCTTCCTCGATATGCCGACGCCGACGGCGATTTAAAGCCTGGCGGTTAAAAATTCGCGCAGCGCTTCCGTCGTTTCGTTCGGCGCTTCTTCGGATAGATAGTGTCCGCAGGGCATCGCTTTGGCGCCGACAATATTCGTTGCGTAAGCCCGCCAGATCTCGGCCGGACCAGGCTTGTGGTTGCGGCCGACGCCGCCGGTCGCACCCCACAACAATAGCACAGGACATTCAATCTTGCGGCCAGCCTCGAAATCCCTGGTGTCCATTTCCAGATCGACGCCAAAGGTAGCGCGATAGTCCTCGCAGATCGCGTGAATGGTTTCAGGGTTGCGAAAGCAGCGCTTGTATTCGGCAAGCGCTTCCTGATCGAAGAAACTCAACCCCTGCTTGGTCTTGGCAAGTTTCTTTTCGATAAACCAGTCCGGATCGGCGCCCATCATCCGTTCAGGCAAATCGTAAGGCTGGATATTAAAGAACCAGTGCCAGGAAAAGGTGCCCCACTGCCGCGTCACGTGGTTGAGCAGGTGATGCTGCGGGATGATGTCGAGGATCGCCGCCCGCGTCACTTTTTTTTGATGATCGAGGCACATGCGATGCAGAACACGGGCGCCGCGATCATGTCCGGCAGCATAAAACGTGTCGAAGCCAAGCGCTGCCATCACCTCGACCTGGTCCTGCGCCATGGCGCGAAACGAATAGCCGGAATGATCATCACCGCCCGGCGGTTTTTCGGAATCGCCATAGCCGCGCAGGTCCGTGGCCACGACCGTAAACTCACGCGCCAGCGTGGGCGCCACCTTATGCCAGTTCAAATGCGTAAATGGATTGCCATGCATTAGCAGCACCGGCGGTCCACTGCCGCCGGTAACAGTGACGATGCGCGCGCCGCTGGTCTTGATCTCGGTGCGGGTGAATCCCTCGAGCAACACACTAGATTCCGAAATTTTGCGAATATTTCTTTCCTTCTTTTTTGGCCGCCTCGATAAGCTCCGGCGTGACCGGCGATGGTTGCGGCGCGGCCAGAGTTGGGCCTGACAAAAACGCGAACGCGCTGCCAATCGCCACAGCGCGCGCGATCGATTGGATTGTCACGGCATCCTCCCTGGCACTTGCGGCGGTAACACAACCCGTCACCCGCCACCTTATTGCCGAGAGCATAACAAATTCCGCCAAGGGTGAAGAGGACGCTACGCTAATCCAGCCCCCTCCCATCAAGCGCGTGGGTACCGGCGCGCGCTGACGCAGTTATCCCTTGCCCTTGCGCGACAAAGTCGCCACTTGTTGTGTTTCGCCCGCACTTCGGAGGCACAATGGCCGCCATCGACCCGCCGCTAACGATGCCGTTGCGCGTGACGCGCAACGACCAGATCGCCGACGGCATCCATCTGCTTGAATTTCGCGATCCGGCCAGAAAGCCATTGCCGGAATTTACCGCCGGCGCGCATATCGCTGTCCGGGTGCCGAACGGTTTATTGCGCAAGTATTCGCTGTGCAACGATCCGGCCGAGCGCGATCGCTACCAGATTGCGGTCAAGCGCGAAAACAACGGGCGCGGCGGATCGTGCAACCTGATCGACAACGTGAAAGCTGGCGACGAGCTGACGGTGACCGCACCGGTTAACGATTTTGGGCTGCCGCCGCGCGCGCAAGATTTTCTGTTCATTGCCGGCGGCATCGGCGTGACACCGATCATGGCGATGATCAGGCAGGTAGTGGCCGAGGGCAAACGCTTTCGCCTGTTCTACTGTTCGCGCTCGCCGGAAACGACTGCATTCCTCGACGAGCTGAGCGCGCCGCAATTCAAGGATTTGGTCACGATCCATTACGACCAGGGAGACGCAACGCGCTCGCTTGATCTGTGTCCAATTCTAGCCGAGCGGAAAAACCGCGAGCACCTCTACTGCTGCGGACCGCGACCGTTGATGGAGGCAGTGCGCGCCATGACGGACCACTGGTCGTCCACCGCCGTGCATTTCGAGGCGTTCAGCGAGGCAGAGACGCACAAAGCGGATGACAAGCCATTCAAGGTACGGCTCGCGCGTTCTGGCGCGGTTCTCGATGTCCCTACCAGCAAGACGATCCTCGAAGCCCTGCGCGAGCATGGGCTCGAAGTCCCGAGCTCCTGCGAAACCGGC
>DASSLE010000303.1:0-8421 GCA_035689725.1 Pseudolabrys sp. | reverse complement strand
AGGCCGTCATGCCCGCTTTTGACCCGAAGCAGACGTGCGGGCGAGCGAAGGGGCGATGGTCGCTTTCAGGCCGCCAAGTTCGGATTTAGCCAGATCGAGTCGCCAGCCGTAGGCATTAAGAACATCCTGGACGATGGCTAGTCCGAGCCCCGCGCCGTCGCCGCGCTCGTCGAGGCGGACGCCCCGCTCGAGTACGCGCGGCCGTTGGTCCGGCACAATGCCTGCACCATCATCCTCGGTAATGATCGACAGACCGGAACCGCCTTCGGCGGTGATGCGGACGCACTTCGAGGCGTGGCGCGCTGCATTCTCAAATAGGTTGCCCAGCACTTCGGCAAGGTCCGTCCGGTCGAGCGGTACCTGCACGTCGTCAGCGATGTGTGTTTCAAAGGTCACGCGCATACCGGATGGAGTGCGCGATAGCGTCGCGATAAGGGAGCGCACGAGCGGCGCCAGCATGGTGGAATGGCCCCCCCGATGCCTGACAGCGCCGCGTACCCTTACCCGCGCCAGTTCCCGGTCCACGTGTCGACTCATGGCATCGCCGACGGCCTCGATTTCCTGCGCGATGACTTGGTCGCCCCGTTCATGCAAGTGGGCTGCATTAGCCGCAAGCGCGGCCAGCGGCGTCTTGAGCCCATGGGCGAGATCGGCCGCCCGGCTGCGCGAACGCTCAATCTCCCGCTCCTGGCCATCGAGCAGCGCATTGACCTCCTCGACCAGCGGCTGGACCTCAGACGGGACGTCGGCCGGCAAGTGATGGCGGCGCCCGGATCGAATATCCGCGATACCGCGACGCACTGCCTCGAGAGGGCGCAGACCAAGGCCAACCTGAGTCCATGTTGCAATGGCTAGCACCAGACCCAGCAGGCTGAGCGCTAGAGCGAGGTCCTTGCTGAATGCAGAAGCGGCGGCCGACACGCGCGCAAGATCAGACGCGACAGCGACACGCACCGGAACACGCCGATCACCAACCGTAAGAGAGACTCTGCGCTCAGCAATCAACACATGGGTATTTGTGGGACCCATGGTCTCGTGATGGTGAACCTGACCCGGCGACAGCTCATCGGTTGGTAGCCGCAGTGTCGTATCCCACAACGATCGCGATCGCAGCAGTTGGCCACGATCGTCCGCGACTTGCCAGTAAAGTCCCGACAACGGATCGGCGAAGCGCGGATCGAACGGCTGTCGCGTGACAACTAGGTTCTGCTCCTGGTCTATATCGACGACAGCGACCAAATCTTTAAGCTGAACATCGAGATCGTCAGCCATGGTGCGAGTAACGTGACGTTCGAACAACAGCACAAGCCCGGTTCCGGCAATCGTCAGGGCCAACAGGATCGCAATGATCCCGCCGGCGACAAGCCGCAGCCGAAGCGAGCCGAATTTCATGTAGGCTTCTCCGGCACGATGTAGCCGAAGCCACGACGCGTCTCGATCAGATCAGGTCCCAATTTCTTGCGCACGCGGCCAATCAACACCTCAAGGGCGTTCGAGTCGTGATCTTCGCCTTGGCCATATACGTTTTCGTCGAGTTCGTGCTGCGACACTACGCGGCCGCGGTGCCGCAGCAGATAGGCAACAAGCCGATATTCGAGTGGCGACAGCGTGATCGGTACACCACGCACGCTCACCTTCATCTGTCGTTCATCGAGCATGACATCGCCGGCGGAGACCACCGATGATGCATGGCCTGCGGAGCGGCGAACAATCGAGCGCAGCCGCGACAATAATTCCTCGATGCGGAACGGTTTCGGCAGGTAATCGTCGGCGCCGGCGTCGATTCCGTCGACGCGTTCCGCCCAGCTTCCGCGTGCGGTCAGGATCAGCACGGGCATATGACGTCCATTGGCGCGCCAGCGTTTGAGGACCGCGAGCCCGTCCATGCCGGGCAACCCGAGATCGAGAATGACCACGCCGTAGTCTTCAGTATCGCCTCGGAACCAGGCCTCTTCGCCGTCGCGTACGGTCTCGACCACGTAGCCTGCAGCATCGAGTGCGCGAGCAACATCTGATGCGATCCGCCGGTCGTCCTCGACAAGAAGCACGCGCATCATTTCTCCTTGATACGCTCGATCTCACCGCTGCGGGCGTCGATATAGACTTCGAACAGCCGGCCCTGGCCATCGACGACACGGAATTCGTAGCGCCAACGACCGTCCTTGCGATCGATTTCAACACCGGCGACTTCTCCGGGCAGTTTTTCGCGGACGGCTTTGAGAATGTCCGCCAGCGAGCGGATTTGGCCGGTCTCGACCGCGCGGCGGACCTCGTCGCGGCGCAGTTCATCCTGATCACGAGCATCCGCCAGTTGCGACGCGGCCGCGACTAACGCGACGACCAATGCCACCATTGTTAAATTGCGACGTAAGCGCATGGACTGTCACACCAAATAACGCAGAAAGTATGCCGCAAACGACCTGACATTTTGCTGACATGGATCAACAGGCTGCCGTCAGCGCCTCTCAGGCAAGGTGCCGCCTACGTCCCCCGCATGGTGCGGATGGACCGCCAGAAGAGGAGCCCAACAAAATGGCCAAGATCACATCCTTCAGAATCGTCACCGGGATAGCCGGTATTGCGGCCTTGGCGAAGATTTCCGTTGTCGCAATCGCCGTAACGATGCTCGGCATGGCGACGTCCGCGCAAGCCGGCAGCTTGGGCCAGCCATGTACCGCTGCGCCGCAGAACCAATGGCTCTCACTTGAGGCCCTGCAGAACAAAGTCGAAGAGGTCGGCTTCAATGTACAGAACGGCTTCAAGGTGCAGAAGGCCAAGTTGAAGAACAGCTGTGCCGAATTCTATGTCGCCGCGAAGACCGGCGAGCGCATGGAGCTGTTCGTCGATCCGGCGACCGGCACCATCGTCGGCGGTCAGTGACAGTCGGACGATGTCTGCCCATCATGAGGTCGTGATCGAAGCCGGCGGCGCGATGCCGCCGGCAACGGTCAAAGTCTGGGATCCGTTCGTGCGGGTATTTCATTGGTCGCTGGCGACGCTGTTTGTGGTTGCTTACATGAGCGGCGACGACATTAAGCAGGTGCACATTGCCGCGGGTTACGCCATTGCTGGCCTGATTGCATTGCGCATCACCTGGGGGTTCATCGGCCCGCGTTACGCGCGGTTTCGCAATTTCGTCCAGTCCCCGCGCCAAGTCCTCAGTTATCTCCGAGACGTGGCCATGTTTAGGGCACCACGCTACCTCGGACATAATCCGGCCGGCGGCGTTATGATCATCGCACTCTTGATTATGCTGGTAGGGACCAGCATCACCGGCTTCATGATGACAACCGACGCATTCTGGGGCGCAAAGTGGGTCGAGGAGATCCATGAGGCTTTCGCTAATCTGACAGTAGCACTCGTGGTCTTTCACGTTTTCGGCGTCCTCCTGTCCAGTTTCGTACATGGAGAGAACTTGGTGAAATCGATGATTACGGGTCGGAAACGGCGCTGGTGATTATCGAAGCACGCGCGTTGGCGTTGTTTAGGACTGGCTAGAGGCCGTCTCAGTTGGCGGCCTCTTTATTTTGGAGCGCGCTGCGGGCGCGATGTTGGTGGACAGGACATTTGAGGGACGGTAGTCAATGTCCTGAGCAGAGATGCCGCGGTCTTTAGCAGACAGCTGCCGTGCGCAGGCAGCGCTCTGTCGTTAGCTAAATTGATAAGCACGGATCGCGATTTATTCTTCGCTGGGTCGGAATGTCCGCTTTGGTGGGTAAAGCGGACATCACGCAAACATGCGGTCATGTCTGCTTTTGACCCAAAGCGGACATTAGCCCGCGGCCCCACAATCTGTTTCTGAACCCAACGACCGCCCCTTTTCTAGTGCAGGTTTGAGCCGCTACGATGCTTTGTCCGGAGCTTCGGGGGAGGCAATGAGACGGCGCGAATTTATTGCACTTCTCGGTGGTGCGGCGGCAGCGTGGCCGTTCGCTGCGCTTGCGCAACAACCGACGTTGCCGGTTGTCGCATTTATCCGAGACGGATCCGCGGATGCCTCCACGCGCTTTGTGGCCGCATTCCGCAAAGGCCTCAACGAAACCGGCTACGTCGAAGGCAAGAACGTGGCCGTCGAGTACTACTGGCTGGAGGGCCGTTATGATCACCTGCCGGCCCTGCTGGCTGATCTGGTTCGCCGAAAGGTGGCCGTCTTCGCCACACCCGGCAGCTTGCCCTCGCTTGCGGCCAAAGCTGCAACAAAGACTGTCCCGATCGTCTTCGGTGTTGGAGAGGACCCGGTCAAGCTTGGCCTTGTAACCAGTATCGGCCGACCTGGTGGCAATGCGACTGGCATCAATTTTTTCGTCCAGGAGGTGGTGGCCAAGCGGCTGCGGCTCTTGCATGAGTTGGTGCCCAAGGCTGTTCGTGTTGGCGTGCTGGTCAATCCGGGCAGCGCTACAGTCGCCGAGTCCACGATTCGGGCCGTGCAGGAAGCCGCCCCCACCCTCGGACTGCAAATCCAGATAATCAAAGCTACGACGACCGGCGAGATCGATGCGGCCTTTGCCGCATTTGCGCGCGAGCGCCCCGACGCCCTGTTTGTCGCTCCCGACGGACTCTTCGTCAGCCGCCGCGTGCAACTTGCCACTTTGACTGCGCGCGACAGGATTCCGGCGACCTATGCGATCCGCGAACCCGTGGAAGCCGGTGGGCTGATGAGCTACGGAACCGACCTCGCAGATACGTTTCGTCAAATCGGTATCTATGCCGGCCGCATCCTCGAAGGTGCCAAGCCCGCCGACCTGCCAGTCCTGCAGTCGACCAAATTCGAGCTCGTCATTAACCTTCAGACGGCGCGAGCGCTCGACATCCAGGTGCCGGCAGGAGTGCTCTCCATCACCGACGCGGTGATCGAATGAATAGCGGAATGTCGGCTTCTGGCACAAAGCGGACAATTCAGCCGTACTCACGGTTGTCCGCTATTGGACCAAAGCGGACAAAGTTGGATTTTGGCCCGGGACGGTTTGTCCGCTAATGACCCAAAGCGGACATTGGATCGGCGCGATCGATGGTGAATTCGACGACCAAAAAGGAAAGAGACCTCGGTTGATCTAGCTCAAGGCATAGCTTCACCCTGCGCATACGCTAAATACTCAGCCAAAATGGGTGATGTTATGAGGGTACGATCAGTTGCAAAATACACGGCGCTCTTAAGCCTTGCAGTTGTCATCATGTTCGCGGCTATGAGTGTCATCGATGCGACGCCGGCTCTGGCCCATTGCGACGGCCTCGACGGGCCGGTGGTGGGCGCCGCGCGCATGGCGCTACAGACCGGTGATCTCAATCGCGTTCTGATTTGGGTGCGGCCCGATGACATCAGCGAAATCCGCCGCACCTTTAATGAGGCATTGGCGACCCGCAAGCTCGGCCCGCAGGCGCAGGAACTGGCCGACCGCTACTTCTTTGAGACGCTGGTGCGCATCCATCGCGCGGGTGAAGGTGCCCCCTATACCGGGCTCAAGCCGGCCGGCCGCGATCTTGGGCCGGCGATCCCTGCCGCCGATAAAGCAGTTGAAACCGGCTCGCTTGACGAGGTGGCAAGGCTGTTGACCGAGACGGTGAGAAACGGACTCCACACCCGCTTCCATGATCTCATGGCGAAGAAATCTTTTCGAGCGGATGACGTCGCTGCCGGCCGCGAGTTCATCGAGAGCTACGTGACTTTCATCCACTACGTCGAGGGCTTGTACGAGGCGGCCGCCCAGCCGGTCGTCGGCCACTATCATGAGACCGCTGCCGGGCACGGCATCGGTCATCACCTACATGCCTGAAGACGCGTCGTGGACCGGCAGCGAGGTCAGGTAATGGCCCTTAGCAGACATGTTCACTCGCGCGAACGAATGTCCGCTGCCAGCGTTTGTCCGCTCTTGGACGATAAAGCCGAATTTTGGCCCGCGATGGTTTATCCGCTTTTGACCCAAAGCGGACATTTGGCAGTAGCTACAATAGGTATTGCCGCTAAGGCTTATTGGCTGCGAGATGACCGTGCCCCGTCCGAATTCATGATTGAAATTGTGATCGCTATCCCCCATTGGCATCGCGCTCTCGCAAAGCATCGCGCAAGCTAAAAAAGAATTTGACCGCATCCGGACGTTAACCGAGACAGCGCGTCGCGGTGGCGCGCGCCATCATCAAATCATTCGCAGCGCCGCTGTCCATATCTAAAAGTTCCACTGCTACGGTTGTCTAATCATGCAGTGCTCAAGAAAATCCACTTGTCTGTACACCGAAAGCCGTTTTGTCTTGCGTGTCTCGGCGAGATGTCGCTGGCATTCGGCGAACTTGTCCTTATCTTCGGCCCAGCGTTTTTTTTGCGGCGGCGATTCGTTCCCGTGTCCATTTTTTGACTCGTGTCCTCATGGACGGTTTGCCGGTCCCCTTCTCGAGAGTCTCCTTTTTTGTTGCCGCTTTTCTCGTACCCTGCCTGTCGGCCATGCATTTTCGGACAAATTCGGCGGAGTTTCGTTTCGCAATGTTTTGTTGCGTTGCCTGCATAGTGCACTCTTGACGATCTTGCTGATGCAACGTCCCTCTGCTCAAGACTTGAGAAGCGAGTGCTGCCGTTTGGGCCATGATGACGTCAGCGAAGAACAATGCTAGTGCGAGTTCGCGATTTTAGAGCTTGCCGAGCAAAACCAAGATCAAAACGACAATAAGCACGAGACCAAGCCCGCCGCCGCCATAATAGCCGGTCCCGTAAAACGGGCCACCACCTAACCCACTAAAACCGCCAAGCAACGCGATGACGAGAACGATGAGGATTATGGTTCCAAGCGACATGACATTCCTTTCGTTAGGGGGAATGGAGGAAAATAGTCATTATCAAACATGCGACGCAGTTTCAATATGGACTGTTCTTGCTGAATGGTTTTGATGCAAATCAAAGCATCGTGCGTTCAAGCTAGTAAGTTAATAAAAAAAATCGCGCTGGATGCTCTTGCGCGGAAGGGGGGCGGAAGGGCCGCATGTCAATATCAATTATGCCGAACGACGCGCCGTTCGTTGATATGTCGAGTGACGCGCCATTCAACGCTATTGAAAATGGAATTACGCTCGCGCACGCTATCGTTGATACGGTTCGCGATCCGCTTCTGGTGCTTGACCAGGACCTGCGCATCGTCGCCGCGAGCCGTTCGTTCTATCAAACCTTTCAACTCGTCCCTCAGGATGTTCGTGGCCATCTTCTTTATGAGATCGATAGCGGCCAATGGAACATACCTGGGCTTCGTGGCCTGTTAGAAGCGATTGTGAAGGACGATGCGACGGTTGAGGGATATGAAGTCGATCGCGAATTTCCCCGCGTCGGACGTCGCATAATGGTGCTGAGTGCGCGCAAGCTATTCTATGAGGAGGGCACTCATAATACGACGCTGTTGGCATTCGAGGATATTACTCACCGGCGTGCCATTGAGCAGCGGGTTCAGGAGCTGTTGCGCGAAAAGGACATGCTGCTGGAGGAGATGCAGCACCGGGTTGCCAACAGCCTGCAAGTCATCGCCAGCATTCTTCTCATAAAGGCGCGAACCGTTCAGTCAGAGGAGACGCGATTGCAATTGGAAGATGCGCACAAGCGTGTTCTGTCGGTTGCCGCCGTTCAACAGCACCTGCAAGTGTCCGGTCGCTTCGCGCCCATCGAGATTTCCAGTTATCTCGCAAAACTATGTGAAACTTTGGCGCAATCGATGATTGGCGATAGTCGACCAATCTCCCTTAAGGTCGAAGCCGATGCCGGAACGGTCGTATCCCATGAGGCCGTCAGTATTGGGCTGATTGTTACAGAATTGGTCATGAATGCATTGAAGCACGCATTCCCGACCGAAAAGTCGGACGCGGCTATCGTCGTCTCATACAAAGTCGCAGAAACTGACTGGAAGTTGACGGTTTCCGATAATGGGGCCGGAATGCCTGATCTGAACGCAAGTGAGAACAAAGGCGGGCTGGGCACCAGTCTTGTGCAGTCGCTGGCGAAGCAGCTTGACGCCCAAGTGGCTATCGCAAGCGATGCCCACGGAACGGCAGTTTCTATTACTCACGCCACATTCAAATCCAAGCCGCTCAAGACGGCCTGAATTGTGAACCCCGCCAATTCTCCGGATCGATCCGCGGCATATCACGAGCGTCCCGGCTCACTTCTAACTTCTGAGTGGGAATGCACCCGCGGCCAAGTGCGTGACAGGTGAAACGCTTATACACACTCTCGCGACCAGTTGGCGGCTACCTTGTCACCCTGCCAACTGTCCAGCGACCTGCGTTGAAAATTCAAAGAGAGGCGATTCAATCGAAGGCTAGGTGCGGCCACTTAATGTGCCATCGCGAACACGCCGCGCTGACTGTTCGATAAGTCGGGCCTCTGCTTTCTTAACATCATCTTGAGCCGTCAGCATTTTGATCTGATGCTTGATGGCAATTGTCGCAGGAAGT
>DASSLE010000302.1:0-14804 GCA_035689725.1 Pseudolabrys sp. | reverse complement strand
AACGCGCCGGGCCTGGAGATCGTGCTTCCTTCCAGTCCATATGATGTGAAAGGTCTGATGCGCAGCGCGATCAAAAGCGACAACCCGACGATTTTCATCAACCATGCGCGTTTGATGGACATCGAAGGGGACGTGCCGGTCGAGGATTACACCGTTCCATTTGGTCGAGCAGATATTAAGCGCGCCGGTCGCGACGTGACGCTGGTGGCGACATCGTTCGTTGTGCATGCCGCATTGTCAGCTGCCGAGCGGCTTGCGGCGGACGGCATCGAGGCCGAGGTTGTTGATCCGCGCACGTTAGTGCCGCTTGATCACAAGTCCATCCTCGATTCAGTCCGTCGCACCGGACGGCTAGTGGTCATCGACGAGGCACCGCTAAGCTGCGGAGTGGCTTCGGAAATATCGGCGATCATTGCGGAAGAGGGATTTGAATATTTGCGAAGCCCTGTCGTCCGGGTGACGCGTCCGGACATTCCGGTTCCGTTCTCCAAACCGCTTGAGGACGCCATCACGCCCACCGTCGACAAAGTTATTGCTGCGGTCCGACGGGTCATGGATCCGCGCGCAAAAAGCGCCGCAGCCCACTAAGCTGATCAGAGTTATGGCCAGGCAGCAACACAGACAACGCAAAGTGCCGCTATTACGAAAGATTCTGCGCCCGCTCGTCGGTGACAATCATCGCCGCGTGTCGGTCGATATCCATCAATATCTGCGCGATCTGATCTTATCAAACGCTCTTTCTCCGGACACGATCCTGTCGCAGGTCGAGGTCGCAACCTGTCTCAAAGTCAGCCGCACGCCGGTGCGCGAGGCGCTACGCATGCTGCAGGAAGAGGGCTTAGTCAGCGCCGAGCCAAACTACCGTTGCCGAGTGCTGGGTTTTGATCCTCGGGAACTCGAAGCGCTTTATGTATCGAGGATAGCCAACGAAGGTATTTCAGCGGTTGTCACTGTACAAAGCATGACTGATGAGGACGTCGAAAAACTCGCAAAACTCTTGCGGCAACTCCGTAAGGATGAAGAGAACAAGAATTTCAGCCGCTGGATCGAAAACCATAGAGCATTTCATCAAATGCTTTTCTGTCGGGCGAATCCACTGCTCCAGCAACGCATGCATGTCGATTGCCAACGTAGCGAACGGTACGTCTACAATGCCATGAAGTCGGGTTTGACAGATATATTCCACCGAGCAGCCGAGGAACATAAGGAAATCTACAAAGCCTGCAAGCGGCGAAACTCGGCGGCGGTCGTTTCGATGTTGGCAGACCATCTTGCCGGTGCGGCGACCGACATAATAGCTAAACTCGCCCCTCACTGGGAGCCTACAACATTACGCAATGCCGCCCGGTTGATGCACTACGGGGCGTACCATCTCGATGATACGCAGAAACGTAAGAATGGAAAAAGGCTGGACCGCGTATTCAAAGTATCCACGTGAGCGGTTAAACTTGGCCCACGCAGCTTTTGAGCGCGCCGCGGAAAGAAACTCCAGGGAGGATACGATGAAGAAAAATACAATCGCTTGCGCACTTGCAGCACTGACATTGTTTGGCTTTTCCGCCGCCTCCGCGCAGGACAAGGTGAAACTGGCAATCGGCCAGCGCGGCAATTGGGACACCTCGGTATCGGAAGTCGGCCAGCTTGCCGGCATCTTCAAGAAACATGGCCTGGAACTGGAGATCGTGTACACCAATGGCGCAGGCGAGACCCAGCAGGCGGTGATTTCAGGCAGCGTTGATATCGGCATCGCCGCCGGCGTCATGGGTGTGCTCAGCGCCTATTCCAAGGGCGCGCCGGTGCGCGTGATCGGCGCGGAAACGACCGGCGCCAATGACCTTTACTGGTACGTAAAGGCGGATTCCCCGATCAAGTCGCTGAAGGATACCGACGACAAGATTCTCGCCTACTCGACCAACGGGTCTTCGACCCACGGCATCGTCACAGCCTTCATGAAGCAGTACCAGCTCAAGGCCAAGCCGACGGCGATGGGCGGCCCGCCCGCAAACCTGACGGCGGTCATGTCGGGACAAATCGACGTCGGCTGGGCGGCGCCGCCGTTCGGACGTGATCAGCTCGATCAGAAACAGATCCGCATCATTGCGACCGGCAACGATGCCGATGCCTTCAAGGGTCAGACGGTGCGGCTCAACATTGTCAATGCCAATTATCTCAAGGCGCACAAGGACGTGGTCGATCGCTATATGAAAGCCTATCGCGAAACCGTCAATTACCTGTACACCGATCCGAGTGCATTGAAGGTGTATGCGGACTGGCTCAAGATCAGCGAGGCCAAGGCCAAGCGCACCCGCGATGATTTCTTCCCGCGGGCATCCGTCGAGCCCGACAAGATCGTCGGGCTCGATACGATCGTGAAGGATGCAGTCACCTTGAAATTCACGACCACGGAAATGACGAAGGCCCAACTTGACGACTTGATCCAGATTCCGCCGCGGTAATCCAGGTCGTGGTGCGATCATAACTCGGTACGCAGTTACTTTCGGACATTTGGTCGTCTGCACGCTCGCAAGTTTTGGCCGCTTATTGCTCTGACCGGGTCTCGTCATGTCCGCTATTGGGGTAATAGCGGACATTACCCAGAGGTCCTTTCTGCCGAGATTTTTATCCGGCCGATAAAATTCCCTGTTCTCGCGCCAAGAGTCCCTGTTCCGCCAAAATAATTCCCTGTTCCGTTGAGTAGGGAATTCGCATCGGAAGCCCTGTAACGACGCCATTATTTACAGTCTCTGGCGCGCCCGAAGCTGCGATTTTGCAAAATTCCCTGTAAAATTCCCTGTTAGCAGGGAAAACGGGCAGAGCAGGGGGCCATCTGCACTGCTGCGCCAGCCAGCCAGTCTGGTCTCCCGATTTCCGACTGCGCAGCCGCGAAAAAAGCCTGCATGTGGGGAGCTTTTTGCGGGTCGACCTTTCCCTAGTACGCCCGAGATCGGATCGAAGTCCGCAATTTTGCGGAAAGTCTCTGCTCAACATTTGAAAAATTCCCGTTTGTGGAGAAGAGGAGCGGAGACCGGTTCGATCTCCGACTGGGCGGCCGACCTAGCATTTGCCTCCGACTCGTTAGCAAAGATGTATTTCATCACGAATTCCAAATTCAATGTATTATTTTGCCCGCCAAATCGCAGCGGGCGAGAAATTCCCACGCCTTGCTTTCGGCTTCAAACCGTTTGACCCGACCATTCTCAAACACCACTTGCCCGTGCCAAAATGTGTGAAACTTACCGTCGAAGGTAGCGTCTACTCTGTTGTCATCTGTTTTGATTTCAGTCATGGCGATTCGCTGCGATCATGCGCCGAAGTTTTTGCAACAACAATGCCAAGGGCTGACGTCAATGAGGCGGCAGATAAAGAAATGACCCCAGAGGGGGGGAATCCTCTGGGGTCAACACTTGGCTGGACGCAGGGGTGGGGGCACGTCAGCGCCAGCTTTGAATTTTAGGTAGGAAGGGTCTGCTCTGTTTCAAGTAACGGACAGCCCTGCGTGAGTTTTTCACGTTAAGTTGAGAAATGGGGCAGCAATCCTGTCTGATTCAGGTCAAAGACGCTTCAGCGATTCTCGTTTCTTCTTTTGCCAAGCATTGAAGAAGCTTGTTGCTTGAGGAGCTTCGGTTTCTACGATGTGCAATGTGGGGGGACGTCCTCTTCGCGGGAGAACAGCGAGGACGCCCCCTTCACTTTTCGCTGGCAGGGTTCGCTCTAGGCGGATTCACCATGGCAAACTCTTCAAAGATTGAGCCTATCAACATCGAATTGTTCGAAAAGGCATGGGCGCGCAACAAGCGTGGCGGCGCCGCTGTAACGAAAAGCTCACGGCGTCGAATAAGGAAGCGTTCGACTAGAAAAAAAAGAAAGGCTCTAAGCGGAAGATAAAGAAGCGAAAGTCAGTTTAGCCATCGGTTGGCTGAACACCCATTTGGCGAAATCGAAGGGGCGTCGTCGCTAGCTCGAGACTATCTGATTCAATGCTGCCGGAATTCGCAGAATGGAGCGTTATGGAACATCCGCCATTGGCGGGCCCGATCGGTCGTCGCCGTCAGCAATGGAGTGCGGCGCCTCATCAAGAAATTCGATCGGAGCAAGCCGCTTGCGGGTGACTTTGAGGTCGAACACGTCAAAGCGATTGTAGTAGCCGACCACGTCGTGAAATTGCTTTGGCTCGACACATTGCGATACGTCGATCTCCTGGTAAAGCAGCCCTTCCGACTCGCACAGGGTGTCGCTGATGATCTCGCCTGAGGGACCAAGCACCATCGACACCGCCTGCGGACTGTGTTCAAGCGTCTCGCGGCCATCGTGTTCG
Source organism: Pseudolabrys sp. (assembly GCA_035689725.1). Taxonomy (GTDB): domain Bacteria; phylum Pseudomonadota; class Alphaproteobacteria; order Rhizobiales; family Xanthobacteraceae; genus Pseudolabrys. The sequence goes on along the minus strand of DASSLE010000302.1, from coordinate 10,489 downwards.
ATGTCGCGCAGCGCTTCAATTGTACGTTGATCAAGAAACCCGGAAGACACCACGTTGAAGACCTTGCCTTCGAACGAATGGGCACCGGCGCGAATGCGAATGGCGGAAGCAAGATCGTAGCGGCCGGGCTCATTCGATGGTCGTGTGGGCCACACCGGCGGGTAGGTTGAAATATGCACCTGCTCGCCTTGCGCGATGAGCGAATAGCGAGCAAGCGGGTTGGTATTTTCGCCGCAGATCAACATGCCAATCTTGCCGATTTCTGTATTGGTCACACGCAGGCCGTCGCCGTCGCCATTGGCCCAAATCAGCTTCTCGTAGAAAGTTGGAACCAGCTTGCGATGATGGTTGAGCAGCGTTCCGTCCTGGCCGATCAGCAGATTGGAATTCCATAGACAGCCGACCGAGACGGTCGATCGTTCACTGACGCCGATCGAGACCGTGGTGGCATTATCGCGCGCGGCCTCGCAGAGTCGGGCGACTTCAGGGCCCGGCACCTCGATTGAATTGGCCGCCAAGCGCTTGAAGAACTCATGGTTCTTAATCGGTGCCTGAACCCCAGCCCAAACCGGAAAGCCCGGTACGAAGGACTCGGGAAACGCAATCAGCCGCGCGCCGGCGCGGGAGGCTTCCACAATCAGCGAACAGGCCTTTTGCACGGTTGCTTCCGCATCGAGAAAAATCGGCGCGACGTGGGCGGCGCAGGCTTTGAATTTTGGATGGTCGGGCATGTTCCGGCACCGGCGTTCTAAGAAGTGGCGGTGATTCTAGATGCATCACCGCCGCAGTGTTGCGACTAAACTGGCATCTCCGAGAGGTTATGCCGGAGTGGCATGTTCTTCAGGAGTTCTTCCTTCGGAATCCGCTTCTTGACCTCGAGTTTTCCGTTTTCCACTTGGCTGATGTAGCAGTCGATGATGCCGACGTGGTCTTCCTTGCGGATGAGCTTGTCGCCCTGCGGATGCGCCAGTGAGTTCTTCATCTGCATGCCCTCAAGCGCCTGGATCACGCCTTCGACGTCCGTGCGGCTCTTGTAGCTGGACGCCTCGACCGCCTGCTTGATCGCGAAAATGTCTTCCCAGGCTTGCCATCCGTGGCTCTTGTCCATCACGCGCGTGCCGCCGATTTCGCGCGCATTGACCTCATCAATACCCATCAGATTGATGAATTCCTTATGGAACTCATCGTTCTTAGCCTTGAGCATGCGCGGGAAGTTCTCGAAGAAATAGACACCTTCAGCCGCGCCCTGGATGTCATCGGGCGCGATCGACTCGATACTGGCCGACGACGAATACATCTTCATCTTCTTGTCGAGACCCATGTTCTTGGCCTGCGTGTAAAATGCGACCGACAGTGAACCGATAAAGGCGGGCAGTAGCACTTCGGAGTCGCCGGGGATTTGTGACAAGTAGGGCACGAAATCCTTGGCATCGAGCGGGATCGGAATGCTGTTGAGTACCTTGCCCCCCGACTTCTCGATGTAGCTCTTTGATTCCTGATTGGTGCTCTGGCCCCAGGCGTAGTCGGCATAGATGATCGTCCATTTCTTGCCGAAATTCTCCACGCACCACGGCAGACTCGCCGCCGCGATCGAATAGGTGTCGGTGCCAGTGCGGAACGAAAAGCGTGTGCCCTTGGCGCCGGTCGCCTCGGTCGCCTCGCCGGTCGAAAAGTAGATGGTTTTGAGCTCGGAGGCGATCGGGATCGCCGCCAGCATCACGCCGGAGTGGACCGAACCAACAATGAATTCGGCATTAAGTCGCTGTACCAGGTTGCGCAACTTGCGCGCGCCGCTCGCCGGATTGGACTCGGTGTCTTCGGTCGCGAGCTCGACCTTGCGGCCGGCGATGCCGCCGCCTTTGTTAATGATGTCGACGGCAGCCTTGGCCGCCTTGTCGTGCCAGATGCCCCACGACGAAATCACGCCGGTGAGGTCGCAATGATGCCCGATGACGATCGGGCCGGAGGCCTGCGCGTAGACGTCCTTCATCAGCGTCAGATTGGCAGTACCGAGCGCGCCGCCCGCCAAGGCGACTTCAAGAAAACTGCGGCGGGATAACTTCCTTGCCATGTTTGTTCTCCCTGTGTGTACAACGTTAGTGGGACAGCCCGAGATAGCGGTGCACGATTTCAGGCTGCGACTTCAGTTCATGCGAGGCGCCGGAATGAACGATGGTGCCCTTCTCCATGAGAAACACGCGCGGGCAGAGCTTAAGCGCGGTCTCGACGTTCTGTTCGACCAGCAGGATTGAGACGCCGGTCTGATTGATGCGGTGAATTTCGCGGCGGATCTGCGAAACGAGGCGTGGCATGATGCCTTCGGTCGGCTCGTCCAATATGATCAACTTCGGGCGCATCATCAGGCAGCGGGCGATCGCGAGCATTTGCTGCTCGCCGCCCGAAAGCGTGCTGCCAGACTGCTTGAGGCGTTCCTTAAGTCGGGGGAAGCAGTTTAAGACGTAATCTTCTCGTTCGCTATCACGCTTGCCCGGCACGCCGATATTGAGATTTTCGAGCACCGATAGCGTCGGGAAGATGCCGCGCCCTTGCGGCACGTAGCCGATGCCTTTGCGCGAGATGAGATGAGGCGGGCATTTCGCCAGATCCTCGCCGTCGAATTCGATGACACCGCGGCTGCGCGCAATCAATCCCATGATGCTGCGCAGTGTCGTGGTCTTGCCGACGCCGTTGCGGCCGAGCAAAGCGGCGGATTCGCCTTCCTTCACCTCGAGATTGACGCCCTGCAGGATGTGCAGCTTGCCGATGTGAACATGAACGTCGCGCAGGCTAAGCATTAATCGCCTCCTCGACGTAATCTTCGTCTTCCGGGCGGCCGAGATAGGCTTCGCGCACCCGCTCGTCCTGGGAAATCTGCTTGGCGTTTCCGGAGGCGAGGATTGCACCCTGCGCCATCACCGTGATGGCGTCGGCGATGCCGAACACAACCGCCATGTCATGCTCGATGATGATGATTTCGATTGTCTGCGCCATTTCGCGGATCTTGGCCACCGCACGCTCGGTTTCAGCCGGGCTCATCCCACAGGTTGGCTCGTCGAGCAGGAGCAATTGAGGATTGGAGATCAGCGCCATCCCGATTTCGAGCAGCGCGACGTCGCCATAGGACAATGCCCCGGCCGTGCGTCGCGCCATCGCGGTCAGGCCGATCTGCTCGAGTGTCCGCTCAACGCGCTCGCGCGCCGCGCGGTCGCTTTCAGCGTCGCGCAGCGGATGCAGAAAACGCTTTGAGCCTTCGTAGGTGATCCAGAGATTTTCCGCGACGGTCAGCTGAGCGAAGACGCTCTTGACCTGCAATGTACGCTTAATGCCGAGCCGGCTAATTTCATGAGCCGGCAGGCCGGTGATCTCGCGGCCGCGGAAGAATACTTGGCCGGCATCGGGCCGAAGCAGGCCAGAAATCAGGTTGAATAGGGTAGTCTTGCCGGCGCCGTTTGGGCCGATGATCGCATGCAGCTGGCGGCTGGGCAGCGTGAGGTTAAGGTTATCGACTGCGGTAAGGCCACCGAACCGCCGTGTGAGATCGCGGGTCTCAAGGACAGGCGCGGTCATGGTTCGGTCCGCAAAGTTTGCGCCACTGAGGCTGCTGGATCGCCGCGCTCAATCCGGTCAAGTGCAGCGCGCCACAGCCCGACCAGACCCTTCGGCGCCAGGATTACGACCAGGATCGCCATGACCCCGACGATCAGCGAATGGTGCTCCCAATGGGTGGACACCACTTCGCGGATCACGATGAATAGAGTTGTGCCGATGACAGGGCCAAACAGCGTGCCGGCGCCGCCGACGATCGCCCAGACAACGCCCTCGCCGGACACCTGATAGAACATGTAGGTGGCTGATGCGTAACGGCCGAAGAAGGCAAACAGCGCGCCGGCGACGCCGGCAAGAAACCCAGCCATCACGAAAGCGGTTAGCCGGGTCAGGTAGACATTGATGCCGATGAGCGCGGCACGGATGTCATTATCGCGGATCGCCACAAAAGCCTTGCCAAGCGGACTGCGCGTGACGCGATGCATCAAATAGAAGCACAGCGCGACTGTTGCCAAGATGAAGAAATACTGGAACGTCGCATCGGTGAAGCTCCAGACCGAACGGCCGAAAACGAAGGTTGGGGGCATGCTAAAATTGATGCCGTCGTCACCGCCGGTAAGCGGTTTCATGCGCACCGCCAGGAAATAGAAGATCAGCGAAAACACGACGGTGATGATGGCAAAATAGTGCCAGGTCAAGCGCACCGCCAACACGCCCGATACAAGCGCCATTACCACTGCCGCCACGATGCCAAGGCCGAAGGCTGGCCAGAAAGTGAGGTGAAGCTGGTCAATGGCGATGCCCACCCCATACATGCCGAAGCCGAAATAAAGCGCTTGTCCGAAGGACAGCAGCCCGACATAGCCGAACAACAGGTTCACGCTCGCCGCGAAAAGCGACCAGATGAGGATTTCGGTGATCACGCTTACCCAGAATGGACTGATCAGAGCCGGCACCGACCACGGCACAGAGAGCATGAAGGCTGCGAACAGCACCAACACCAGACGCTCGATCGCAATGCGGCCGTTCATCGGATATGCCCCTTGAACAGGCCCTGCGGGCGTAACAACAGCACCGCACTCATCAGTACAAGCGAAGCAATGCGCGCGATGGTCGGGTCGGCCACGCTTTGGATCATGCCCTCAAAGAAAGCGAGCAGAACCGCCGCCGCGGCCGTGCCAGGCAGATTGCCCAGGCCGCCAATGATCACTGCCATGAAGCAGACCGGTAGAATGTCGACGCCACCGCGGAAATCGACTGTGGTGATCGGGGCGGCGACCGCTCCGCCGAACGCGGCAAGCGCAAATCCAATACCGAACGTAAGGATGTATATGCGTTTCGCGGGAATGCCCATGGCGATCGCAGTATCGCGGTCATGGCGCACCGCGCGCATCCACGTGCCGACCGTCGTGTGCTGTAGGAACAGGAAGAACGCGACGAGCGCTGCGACCGAAAGCACGGCGGCGAAGATTCGATAAATATCGTATTCGATACCGAATAACGGGATGGTCCCAGTGATCGGAGGAAGGATTCGTCGCGGCACTGGCCCGAAGCCGATGCGCACGCTTTCCTGAAGGATCAACGATAGGCCGAAGGTGGCCACAATCGACAGAGCGGCCGCGCCGCGGATAGGCTGGATGACGACGCGCTGGATCAGCGCGCCAAGAATAAATCCGATCAACGGCGCGACGATAAATCCAAGCCAGAAGTTGCCGGTCACTTCCAGCGTGAACCACGCCAGCACCGTGCCGACCATAAAGAAGTCGCCGTGGGCGATATTGATGACGTCGAGCAGCCCGAAAATGACCGACAGGCCGAGCGCGATCAGCGCGATGATCAGCCCCCAGATCAGCCCGTTGAGGGCAAGAAGCAATAACGTGTCCATCATGACACGATACTATCTTTGCGTCGGCCGCCTCGAAGATATTGTCCGGGCAACCCCGTTCGAACGCAATGGCTCCCGCGGCTAAGGGGGCCCATCAATTCAACCTCCCCTAGCTGCCGAATATGCTGAGAGCGCGCCCGCAAACACCATATGCCGGTCGAGGTTCAACTCCTCCGGCGAAAGCCCCAGCGCCAAGCCGACGAGCTGAGGAAGATGAAGGACGGGCATGTCCAAGTCCTGGCCCAAGTCCTTTTCGATCTCACGCTGGAAACCATCGAGAACCGTGTGACAGAGCGGGCAGGGTGTCACCATGGTCTTCGCCCCCCCGGTTTTGGCCGAGAGGATGTGCTGGCCGGTAAGCTTGAGCGCGACTCTTTCGTCGTGCGCGGCGGTGTGGAAGCCGCAGCATTCGGTGCGACCGCTGTAGTCGATCGGGCGGCAGCCGAGGATTTCAGCGAGTCGCTCGAGCGCGACGTTGTTGCGGGAATCGACAAAACCGTAGCGCGACGGCGGACGGGTGATATGGCAGCCGTAGAAGGCTGCTACCGTCAAATCGGTCAGCGGGTTGATCACGAGCTGGCGGAGCCGCGCCTCGCCGACATCCTCATGCAACACCCAAAGGAAGTGGCTGATCCTAGTGCGACCGCTGTACTTGAGGCTCTCGTCAGCTAGTCGCGCATTGACCGCCTGCGCAAGATCGCCATCGCTGACGAAGGCGGCGTGGGCGTCGAGCAGATTCAGCGTGCAGGTATTGCAGATGGTCAGCAGCGGCAGTTGCTCGCGTTCCGCGAGGGCGAGGATGCGCACGTTCAGGGCATAAAAGCCGGCGGGATCGATGGCACGCAGTTCGCGCGCGCCGGTGCAGGTCGCCGACTCCAGTTGCAGGAGATCGAGCCCGAGCTTGGCCGCCACGCGATGGGTGGCGACGTTGAGTTCCGCACAGGTACTACGTGCCGAGCAGCCGGGATAATACGCGAACCTCATGGCGTGCTCGCCCTTCTGCGAAGCAGGCGCCGCGCCGGTTCGGCGGCCGCCGTTTTAATGCCAACCAAGGTCTTGAGTGGATTGATCTTGCCGCGCAGTAGTAATCGGAAGATGCGGGAGAAGTTAGCGAGTGCGCGCAGCCCCTGCACCCGCAAGACCAGCGCGCCCGGATCGACCCGCCCGCGCGCCGCGACGATCGCCCGCAACGCGCGGGAATGGCCGGCCATTTCGGGCAGCAACTCAGCCGCCTTGGCTTTCAGCGGCTCGATCACTCGGCTAACGATCGGGATAGCGGCCGGGCAGACCTCCTCGCATTTATAGCAAGATATGCAATTGAAGATGCCGGTGAGAGCGAGCGAGCGCGTTACCTTTTGCGGACTGTTGCGCGGATCGAGCGCGGTCTGTCCGAGTTGCACTAGTGGCGCGGGGCCGGCGAAGTCTGTCAAATCGCCGAGGCCAATCACCGGGCAGGCCGAGTAGCAGCACATGCAGCCAATGCAATCGAGGGCCTTCGATGCATCTTTCATCTGCTTGTGCGACAGCGGCTCGGGAAAGCCTACGTAGGGGGCAGGGCGCTCGATCCAAGGCTCCAGCCGCGCCACTTTATGCTCGAAGGGCGCGCGGTCGACGACCAGATCGCGGATGATCGGCAGGTTGCGGAGCGGCTCAATCGTCATCGCTGGCTCGACTGCCTCCCAGCAGGCGAGCACTTCGCGGCCGTTCATCCGTAGCGCACAGCTGCCGCACATCTTCGACCCGCAGATCCAACGGTAGGCGAGGTCGGTCGCCTCGTTCTCTGCGATCCAGTTGAGCGCATCAAGAACGCGCATCCATTTGCGATAGGGCACCTTGAAATTTTGATAGCGCGTGCCGTCATCATCGTAGCGGCGAATCCGCACATCGATCGCATCGCCTGCTGATAAGCGGACGTTGCGGGCCGCGAGTGTGTCTGAGCGCTCGATCTGGCCCATCCTACTGGCGGCGTTCGGTGCAGCGGTGAGGGTCTCGGCGGACATCACCAGGCCACCTCAAGATTGTCCCGCGTCTCGAAGCCAGGGGCAAAGAATGGGAGCTCATACGGGCGTCGCTCAAACCGAAGCCCATTGCCCGACTTTTTGAGTACATTGGCCACGAGCCAATTCTTATTGTCGGTTACCGGAAAATCGCACCGGAAGAATGGCCCGCGGCTTTCCTTTCGTTCCAGAGATGAATGAATGATTAGTTCGCAGGCATCGATCATGTTCACCACGTCAATGGCGTCGAGCCATTCATAGTTAGCCGTACCCGTCTTCGTTGCGATTGCCATGTCGGGCAGCAGCGTAAGCCGAATCTGCTGGATTTCATCGATAGCCACGTTCAGGCCAGCGGCATCTTTTTCAACGCCAACCTTTTCCCACATCAAAGTGCGAAGCTTTTCTTTCAATTTGGCGGGCGAAATACCGGCTCCAGATGTGTTGCGTAAACGTTCGAGGCGGCGCGTTTCTGCGTCACATTCGCTATCCAATAGCCGCCCGCGACTGAGCCCATCGAAATCGCCAGCGATGCCGTCAGCGACAACCTTGCCGTCGTAAGTAGCTAGACCGATCAAACCGTTGCTGTGTCCGCCAATGCCGCCGGCGACGTAAAGCCCAGGAATTGACGACCGCATAGTCCCGGTATCGACATCAATGCCGCCTTGCCGATAGTGCGATGTGACGGCGGTTTCGACCAGCTGGTCAGGAAATCTAAGCCCGAGCTGGCGGAAGGTCTTGCCATAGGTCGTATAGGCTTCGACCTCGGCAGCATCGCAATGATCAAACCCCGCATAGTAGCCGCCATCGTAGCGCGCTTTGCCAGCGCGCACCTGCTTCGCTAGGGCCTTGAGCTGCACGGTGTAGGGACCAAAGGCGAGCGGATCATCGTTCTGTTGGTTAAAGAATTCCTCGCCGAGCGCATTGACCATGCGCGCTGACTTCTCCGACCCAAGCATCGGATTTGGGTAGACCTGCATCCGCTGCCAGCACGTCGGGTCAGCGATGTCGTTGGTGTGCCACCATTGCATTTCCATATTCACCAACGTGGCGCCCGCTCGCCAGGCCATCGCGATTCCATCCGCTGACATTTCGCGCGTGCCCGTGGATCTCTGATGCAAGCGGTCAGAGTAGCCAGTCGCGAGCACGACGGCGCGCGCGTGCACCACAACATATTCGCCGGTCATATAATTGATGCAGAACACGCCGCCGATGTTTCCGTCGCTATTGTGGAGAAGGGCGGTGGCGACTGTTTCTTCGAGGCGCGGAATTCCAGCGCGAATAATCTGCTTTCGTCGAAGATCCATAAACGGCACGCCGGAATTACCCTGCACATTCGCTGCCACACTGCGGATCGCCCCCGGGCTGGTCACAACATTGCCGGCATCGTCGCGGCGAAAGTACAGCCCGAGCTCCTCCAACTCTGGGTAATAGACCTGCTCGATCCATTCACCGCAGCGACGCGCCCACTTTTGATCAATGAGAAACTGATTGTGGTACTTGATCAGGAACTCGGCGGTGTTTCGCGCCTGCACGTCGGTATTGCCGAGTGCGCGTCCAGAAATCACCAGGTTTCCGGCAAACAGCGAGGCGCCGCTCTTGCCAACTAGGCCTTTGCAAATGATGAGGGGTTTGAGACCGAGTCTGTGCAGACTGAGTGCCGCGTAACAGCCCGCCGCACCGCCACCTATGATTGCTACATCGGCCGTCAAGGCTTGCATGGCCGTCCCCTGCTGACGGGCTTAGGAAACCATGCAAATTCGCCAAGCCCATGCTGTAATTTTGCACCACCCAGTGCTCAATTGTTGTAGGCTTTCGCCGGGAGCCGCCAGTGACGACCAGATCCCAAGTGACACTAAGCACTGCAAGATGGGACGATCTGAAGGTGTTTCTTGAGGTCGCCCGTCACGGCAGTGTACATGCGGCCGCCAAGCGGCTGAAGCTGGACCATTCAACCGTATGCCGAAAGATCGGCCGGCTTGAATCTCTGCTGGCCGTGAAACTGTTCGACCGCAGCCGCAAGGGCATCGCAGTGCGCCGCGAAGCCCAGGGCCTGCTCAAGCATATTGAACAGATGGATCGCCATGCTGGGTCGCTCGAAGATGCTATCACGCGGAGTAGGAGCGGAGCCGCTCAGGTCGTGCGCATCGCTACGATGGAAGGAATTGCAAGCGGCTATCTGGCGCGATGTCTGCCGGCGCTTCGCCAATTTGGGGAGAACCTCAAGATTGAATTGGTCAGTATTCCGCAAGCGGTCGATCTAAACCGCAAGGAAGCCGATATCTTTCTGAGCTTCTTTAATCCTGATGCGCCGGGGCTTAAGAGTTCCTTGTTCGGGAAATTCTCGCTGTTTCTTTATTGCTCGAAGGATTACCTGCGGCAGCATGGCATTCCGCGAAGCCGGGAGGACCTCGATCACCATGTTTTCGTGGGCTATATCGACGATCTGCTGGCGATCAATGCCGTTCGATGGCTAGATGAGGTGGTAGCCGCGCCGATGATGAGCTTCCACAGCAATAGTGTCATTGCCCAATGCAACGCGGCGGTTTCTGGACTCGGCATTGCATTGCTGCCAACTTTTGTGGGTGAGGGCGTTTCTGGTCTGCAACGTATTTTGTCCGACAAAGTGTCAGTGCAAAGAGACCTTTGGGTTTCGGTTCGTACCGAACATAGCCATCTGTCCAGAATTAAGGCTGCCACCCAATTCCTCAAATATATTTTCGCCCGCGATGTCGCTTTTTTATCCGGTAAAGTCGACAAGCTCGACGCCTATTAAGATTTTAATTCTGGCAGATAGAATTCCCTGTTCTCGCGCCAAGATTCCCTGTTCCGTTGAGTAGGGAATTCGCATTGGAAGCCCTGTAACGACACCATTATTTGCGGTCTCTGGCGCTCCCGAAGCCGCGAATTTGCAAAATTCCCTGTGAAATTCCCTGTTAGCAGGGAAAACGGGCAGAGCAGGGGGGCCATCTGCACTGCTACGCCAGCCAGCCAGTCGGGGCTCTAAAGATTTTCCCTACAAAGTCGCTGAAAAGCCTGCCGTTGGCGGGTTTGTTGTCTCAGG
>DASSLE010000301.1:0-7201 GCA_035689725.1 Pseudolabrys sp. | reverse complement strand
TCATTCGGCAATGATTTCAGTTTGCGCAGGTGAAATTCCCTGTTCCTGCGCCAGAATTCCCTGTTCTGCCGAAATAATTCCCTGTTCTGTTGCGTAGGGAATTTCGCTGGAAGCCTTTGAATTTGCTTGCGTGTCAGCTTTTAAAAATCTTCCGGAGAGGGCGGAATTGACGAAATTCCCTGTCCTTTTCCCTGTTAGCAGGGAATTTGGGTGTGGAGACCGGTTCGTATGTGACTGCGTCCGCCGCCAGCGCTTGTTTCTGCTCCGTTTTAGTAGCAGAAACATGGCGTTATGGCGATGAGCAGTTTGGCTTTAGTTACAGGGCTTAGGTACAGGAGCCGCGCTGGCGCTCCCTAAGGGGAGACTACGGCCAATTTCAGAAATTCCCATAATTCCGAGTGCGCCGAGTGCGCGAGCTGTCGTTCATCGAGCGCCGCGGGCCCGCTTGAGGTCAGCCGTCTCGCTTCCTTCGTGAAACCAACTATAGATTGGTTCCAGCAGCGCGCGCGCCTCATCAGGCCTTCCTTGCGTCTGCCGGAGTTCTGCAAGGCTCGTGGCGGCGCGTAATTCCAAGGATTTGGCGCTTTGACCACACGCCACAGCAATAGACTTCTTAAGATGAGACTCAGCTTCGCTAACCCTCGATGGGTCGAGTACTAGAAGAATTTGCGCTCTTTGGCGATGCAGTTCCGCTTCCCATGATCGGCCTGTCACGTCGCCAATGTCGGTCAGTGCCCGCTCAACAATCGCTAACGCGCGTTCATTTTCGCCAGTCTTGGCGTGCACCTCTGCCAACCAGCTTTCCATCATTGGAAGCATGAAGCCAACGCCGCTACGTCGTGCTTCGTCGATTCCCAGTGCTATTTCGGCCTGGGCCTCTCCAAGCCGGCCCAGTTCGCCGATTGCCTTGCCTCGCGAAATTCTCGACAAGATCGCATACAGCGAAAACCGCTGTTCTTGTGACATCTCGAAGCTTCTTTCGGCGCTCTCCAGGGCGTGAACGGCGTCCCCACGCAGGAGGTGCACAACTGACGTCATGTAATGAGCGAACGCTACGGTGTATGGGTGACCAAGACCTTGACCCAACGCAAGCGCTTCCAAAACGCGGGAAAGAGATTGATCCGGATAGCCCAGGAACCACAAGTCCCAAGACAGAAGCAGCAGTGAAGCCGCTCGCGGCTCCACCATGTAAAGGTTGTATAGCGGCCGCTCATCTTTGCCAGTCGAAAGTCTGATTGTCTCCTCGAAGTGGTTCGCTGACGACCGGAACTCGCCGACGGTCAATAACGTGCTACCCATCACTCTATGAGCCACCATCAACAAAACAGGGTCGGACAACACTTGTGACCGCGACAGAAATTCTTCGGCCATGCGGAGCGCTTCATCGTTCTTTCCAGACATCCAGCGGTTCCCCCATAAGCCAAACAAGGCTTGGAAATATTCGGGGATGTCGCCGAGTCCGAGACATAAGGTGCGCGCCCGCGAAAACGCTTCGCGGGTTTCCGTGGCGGCATAGCCTTCGACAGCGATAAGCGGTATTCCCAGCGCCAACTGAATATCGATCTCTTGTTTGGTCCGCTCAGGCGTTTCCGGCAAGGCGTTGAGAAGCTGAAGAGCCTTTCGAAAATTCGCAATTGCTTCGGCATTGGCGGAATGCGCGAGCGCGCGTTGTCCAGACTCGAACCAGTACCGAATGGCTATTTGGTGATTGCTCGCTTCTTGATAGTGGAAGGCGAGGACTTCGGGCTGATTTTCAACCAGCTTCGGATAGTCTTGTTCTAAGATTGCCGCGATGTCTGCATGGATCTGCTGCCTCTTACTCCTAAGCAAAGAGTCGTAGATTGCATCACGCAACAACACATGTTTGAAAGCGTAACGAACGAAAGGCGAAACGCCGGTTCGATAGATGATGTCAGCCTTTTCGAGTAGCGAGAGGGCCGACCGCATATCGTCTTCGTCAATTCGAGCTGCGGCCGACAAGATATCATGGGAGAACTCGCGTCCAATCACAGCCGCAATCTGCGCAACCCTGCGGCTAGGCGCAACGCGGTCGAGTCGCTCCATCAACGCGTCGCTCAGGGTCTCCGGAACCCTAAGCAATGCTGGTTGTTCCGTGGGCCCGAGCGTCTCTCGTAAAGGCGCGCTCAACGTACTGCTTGTCAGTTCCTCTATAAATAGCGGGACGCCATCGGCCTTTTCGATAATCTGGTCGACCAGCTTTTGGGGGATACTCCCACCCCTCAAGAGGTCTCGAATCATCGTCTTCACTTCGGACTGCGACAATCGAGTGAGCGAGTATGTGGTGATGTTCGCGTGAGCTAACCACGTGGGGCGGAATTCGGGCCGGCACGACACAATGAGCAACACACGAGCATGGCCGATCCGGCTGATAATCAGTTCAAGCAGCTCAACCGATGATGCATCTAGCCAGTGTGCATCCTCGAAGATGCAGAGCGTGGGACGTTGCACAGAAAATGCCAAGAGCATGTCGACAAGTGTGCTGATCGTTCTGTTCTTTATTTGTTGCGGGGTAAGCTCCGAAAGTTCGCGGTAGTTCTCAGAAGAGATCGATAACAATTTGGCAATCAGCAGGAGCGAATCTTTAGAATTACCAATCGATTGTGGAAGGTACGCCTGAAGCTTTGCAATCTTTTCCGCGTCGGCCTCACGAGCGGTTAGTTGTGCCGCTTGCTCGATCTGCTCGATCATCGGAAAGAATGCACTCTGGCTGTAATAGGGCGAACACTGATAGCGCAACAAGAGGTGTGGTTCGTCCTGAATATGTGATATCAATTCGTGGAGAAGCCGTGATTTTCCAACTCCCGGAATCCCCGAAAGCAGAATCGCTTGACCGTCACCTTCTTTGGCTTTCTCCCACCTATCGAGCAGCAAGCGCAGTTCGCTTGAACGCCCAATGAGCGGGGTGAGAGATCCGGCATGCGCAGCTTCGAACCGGCTGCCCGCACTTTTGGCCGCGTGTACGCGGTACACATGAACAGGTTCGGTTACGCCCTTGAGTTCCTGGAGCCCAAGGTCGTGCAAATCGAAAGCTGTCGAGGCGAGACGTTTTGTTGATTCCGAAATGAGTACCGTATTGGGAACGGCAAGGGTCTGCAGACGCGCGGCAATATTGGGCGTTTCCCCTACCGCATCCATCGACCAAGAGGTGGTGCTGTTTTCTTGTCCACCGACAACAACTGGCCCGGAGCAAACGCCTACCCGGCAAGCCAGCGAAACTGGCCCTGAAATCTTCATAACGCCAGAAACAATTTCCAGGGCCGCATGAACTGCGCGAACGGCGTCATCCTCGTGTGCGTAGGGCCAACCGAAAAATGCCATCACGCCGTCGCCGAAATAGCGGGCGACCTCGCCTCCATAGCGCTTAATGGCCGTGCTGCACTCTCGCCGATACGCGTCAATGAGTTTGTGGAGATCCTCAGGGTCTAGCTTCTCCGAGAGTTGCGTAGACCCCACCAAATCACAGAACATTACTGTGATCTGACGAAATTCGGCTTCACGACGTTGTATCGATTGACTCCTCAATGCGTCGACGGCCCTGAGCAATATCTTCCGGTGACCTAATGAGACCCCGATTTTTTCGAGATCATCCTCGGTCAAATCTGGAAGGACGGAATATTCGATATTGTTTTCTGCAAACGTCTGGGCGTACTGGCCTAGACCGTGTCTACCCAGCCACTCGGCCAAGTCAGTCGTTGGTCCCGCCATTGCAGAGTCCCTTACCTATGCCCGCTGTTCACTAGGAGGAAGTCGGGTTTGAGACTCACTATGTGGCCGCCTTGTTGCTTTAGAAGAATACCACACAAGCACCCGTTTGGCTGACGACATCGGAATTGGGGAAGGACCTTCTGGGCGCCAGCGGTGGCTGCCTACGACGCCGATCACGCGGCCTCTCACTAGAAATTCCCGCGGGCCGCCTGGCTTTAAATCGCAACGCAATGGGCCCGATCTACGCGCTCCCAAACTGCGACGATCATCGCACTGTTGCGGTCATGCCACGGGGCGAGCCCCGCGCTCTACAATGGAGCCGGAGCAGTTTGATTTTGAAGTGGCGCTGGATAATTGGATCAAAATCGAAGCGCCCCCAGAAAAGCCCACCCCCAAAGAAGCCGCCAGGGCTGTCTGCCGAACGGTCAAAAGTGCGTCGAGCTGACTAGCTGTTAAAAGCCTGGTTGACACGTATCGCGCGTCTTCACCGCCAAAAGTCTCTAAAGCGGTTCGGCGATAGCGCGCTGTATCTCACCGTGTGCTGGATATTCCGGTGTCCGAGGTACGCTTGCAGCGCCCGCGTATCGTGCCCCTTGTTCGCGAGCGAGTAGCCGCAGGCATGCCTGAGCATGTGCGGGTGCGCCTTGAATGCGAGTTTCGCGTCGATGCCCGCCCGCTCGACCATCCGCGCAAACCTTGCCGTGCTGAAGGGTGCCCCGCGCTCTGAGGTGAACACAAAGGGAGACTTTGGCTCCTGCTCGCGCTGCAGCCGCCGCACAACTTACTGTTCGGACAATGGCTCTTTTACGGACAGGGATTTCGTTTACCCCGCGGGCGATATCAGAGTGCGCGCTCCAATTAGACCAAAGCGGACAAAGGTGGATTTCGGCCCGCGATGGCTTGTTCGTTTGTGACCCGAAGCGGAGATTCGAGGAATGCTACAGTTGGGCCATTTAACCGTGATGAAAAAAAAGGCGATGCTAAATTCCGTTAACCACGCGGCGGTGTTTCGTCTTTCTGTGGAAGTGACATTGATATTGGTCAAAGCGCCTTCTTGGTCATCTAATAGAATTGAAAACCAAATGCGGAGGGCTCGTATGGCACCACCGGTATGCCGCGTTGATCGCTAATGCATCCGCTTGGGCACGAGCGTAGCGGCTTATCACGAGCGACATGCGGGGAGCGGCCATGGGCTACAGCAGTTAGGCATTGCCCAACTTGGTCCTCTGCCGGTGCGTTCGTTGAAGGCATGCTGCGTCAAAACAAAAGATGATTATTGGCCTCCTTGCCGAGGAAAATATGAAATAACTGGCGCAGCCTGAGGCAAAAGAGGCTTAGCTTTTCCGGTGCGTATTCAAACTGCCGACGCCTCGGCATCTGAAATGCCAGATTCCCCGGCAGACGACCAATTTCAACGGTATTTTAGACCGCAGCGAAGAATGTCTGCTTACGGTTCCAATCGGTGCCTTAAACTGGTCGCCTTTTTGGCTTAGCGCCGGTGAAATCTTCACGCTGTGTTAATGTTCAATTTCATAGGTTGATCCGGCCTCCGCATTCGGAGAAAAGGCGCGGAATGGGCGTGAGAGGCCGGATGCGCTTCATCGCAACACTGTTTTATTTTCTGGCTGTGGCCGGCGTGTCTGCCTCGGCCTTCGCGGACACGTGCCCGGGCAATCCAGACGCGCTCGGCACAAGCCGCGTCCTCACCATCAACCCAAGCGAATTCCGCCAAGTCGGCAGCATGCAGTACAAGCAGACGCTGCCGCTCAACGACCATGAGGTGGTGATTACTTTCGACGATGGCCCGCTGCCGCCCTACACCAACATCATTCTCGATACGTTGACATCGCAATGCGTGAAGGCCACCTATTTCCTGGTCGGCCGGATGGCGCATGCTTATCCGTCCATCGTCCGGCGCATTTACAACGAGGGCCATACCATCGGCACCCACAGCCAGGACCATCCGCTCGCTTTCCAGCGCTTGCCATTGCAGCGGGTAAAATACGAGGTCGACGGCGGCATCGCTTCGGTCGATACGGCGATCGGCGATGCAAAAGCCGTGGCGCCATTTTTCCGCATTCCGGGACTAGGCCGCTCCAAAACAGCGGATAATTTCCTCGCCTCGCAGTCGCTGGTGACTTGGAGCGCGGACGTGGTCGCCGACGACTGGTTCAGGCACATCAGCGCGCAGACCATTGTGCAAAGGGCGCTGCGTCGGCTGGAAGCCAAGGGCCGCGGCATCCTGCTGCTGCACGACATCCACCCCGCCACCGCGATGGCGTTGCCGACGCTGCTCAAGGAGCTCAAGGCGCGCGGCTTCCATGTGGTTCAGGTGGTGCCGGCGGGCGATCGGCCGAAATCTGTACCCGAACTGATGGCCTCGCCCGCCCCTGATAGGGGCGCCTGGCCGACCGTGCTCAGAACGCGACAATTCTAAGCCGACATTTCTCAGGTAAACTCTGCGAAAAAGTAAAAGGAGATTGCCTTTTCCTCGGCACGCTCGCGTCACCTGCCGCTGGCGGCAAGTATACCCCCGGCCCGATGGCGAAATTCCTTGAGGGCATGCGCAAAGCGGGGCTGAAATAGATCCAAAATTCCGCTTGATGGAAATTCAGACGGCAAAGCCGTCCGACGTGCGAATGTCCGCTATTGGAGTAACAGCGGACATTGACCAAAGACTGCTCACACGCTGGGAACATAATGCCAACAGAGGGGAATGGATGAGACTCGTTATAGCCGCTTTGCTCTTGACGCTGCTTACGCCAGCATCTGCTCACGCAAGTTGTGCAACGATGTAAGCACTTGCGCAGGAACATGCCAACGACATGGCTCGGCGCGGCAGCATGGATCACAACGGTTTCGCCAGCCGCGCACGGCGTGGAGCGCGAGCCGAAAATGTAGCCTACGGCGTCAAGACAAAGCCACAAGCCATTGCGTTGTGGTGGGGTTCATCTGGCCACGCGGCCAACATGAGACTGCCGGGATGCAAGGCAGTGGCGAGCGCGGTAGGTCACAACGGCGTACGTTATTGGGTTATGGTCATCGGGAATTGAAACAGGAAGGACGTCCGCTATTGGCACAAAGCGGACATGCGCTAGTGCACTGCAAATGTCCGCTCTTGGGGGTAAAGCGGACATCGCACGCTTGATGTCAGTCTGAAAGAAAGCCGTCGCTGCGGCTTTGCTGTCGTTGGGCTGACTGTGGTTTGTTATGGGTATGGGACCCAACTCGCATCAACGATCACGACGTCCGACGTAAACCAGTAGTAGTAGTCGTAAACGGGGTCGTAGACCCAATAGCCGTAGTAGTAGACCTCCGTTTGCGCTACCTGCATGCTGGCAAGGATCAAACTGGGCGTCGTCTCGGCCAGTTTCTGGCTCGACTTTACTTTCTTCACCTGCATGCCAGCGGCGCTTACGCCGACGACTTTGCCATTGTTGACTTCTGCGAAGACGTCGGTCTTACCAATCGTGTG
>DASSLE010000300.1:0-4666 GCA_035689725.1 Pseudolabrys sp. | reverse complement strand
GCATAACGGGATCGCGGCCGTATATTAATTGTATTTTCGCCATGTCGACCGCGCCTTGATGATGAGGAATCATCATTGCCGCAAAATCGCGATCCGGGTCGCCTGTAGGGTTGGCGGCCATCATGCCGGCGTCCATACGATGCATGGCTTGCATCATCTGCGACGCGAACGTTGCGTCAGCGGAAGCGGCAGCGTCAGATGGAACATCGCCGTGACCATGACTCTGGGCGTGCGCAGCGACACCCGCCACGACACAAAGCGTGAGGGCAAGACCAATCGATCGGCGCATTCTATGCTCCTGTGCTCAGGACAAGAGGAAAACTTCGAGTTGTTATTATCGCATAAGGTAACACCATAGGGTTCGCCGATTGCCTTCGTAATTTGCGGCATCGTAATTTAATTTATGAAAATGTTTTCTACTCGGCCGGTAGTCGGCTGGCGTGCTTCGTCTTGAGACGCTGAAACAAATTTAGCTGGAAACAAGAGCCGAACTTTTAGACCAGGCAGGTTGTCGAGCATTTCGATACGCGCCCCGTGGAGGCGCGCAACCGCAGCGACAAGACTAAGTCCGAGGCCATTTCCAGCGGCGCGACGACTCCCTTCAAGCCGATAAAACCGCTTGAACACGTTTGGGTACTCGATAGCGGGAATTCCTGGTCCATCATCGGCAACGGAAACTGTGGCTCCGCCATCGCTGCTCTCAGCGACCGCAACGGTTACCTGTCCGGTTGCGCGTCCATGTTTGATCGCATTGTCAACGAGATTGGCAACTGCATCGAAAATGAGATCTCTATCACCCGTGGCTAACACTCGTTCACTCCCGACGAGACTGAGATGCACGCCTTTTTCTTCGGCAGCGGCATCGTATAAGTCGACGATTTCACTCATAATCTCAGTTACGTTCACGGTCCGGAACGCTATTTTTTGGGATCTCGCTTCAATTTGAGAAATCCGCGTAATAGAGGCGAATATTCGTAGGACAGCGTCAAGATTGGCGAGGGTGTCGCCAATCAACGTCTGGTCGTCTTCGGCATCACGTTTACGATGGTACGCCTTCTCCAGTCGTCCGCGCATGCGCGTCAAAGGTGTTCGTAAATCGTGCGCCACGTTATCCGTAACGTGCTTTATCTCCTGCATCAGCATTTCGATGCGATCAAGCATCGAATTAAGGTTGTCTGCAACGCGATCCCATTCATCATCTGTCCCCCGGAGTGGGATACGCTTGTCGAGACCGCTCTGCATAATCCCGCGACTGATCGCATTGATCGCTTCGATTCTTTCCACCGTGCGACGTGTGACCGAAACGCTGGCCACTCCGGCAAGAATAAATATCAGCGCAATACCCCAGACAAAGGCTGCTTTGATCTTTCCTGCAAACAAATCAAGATCGTCGATATCCTTTCCCACCAGTAAGTGATCGCCGTTGGCAAGCGTCTTAACCATTGCGCGCATCATCGGCGGGTTAGGTGCGTCCGGATTCCGCTCCTGCACGCGAAAATTTTGCCATTCTTCGGAGTTTATCAAGGCGGCTGGCCATGCCTTTAGATTACCTGCGATAAAAGAAAATGAAGGGTCGGTAAGCAGATAGAGGCTGTCCTGAAAATGTTCGTTGGATATCCGTTGCTGAATCATCGCAACCAGGCCGCCTCGGCCCGCGCGGTCGTAGGCTCTTTGCAGGGCCACCTGCTCCGCCCTGATGGTACTATCTGATCGGCCGCGCACGTAGGAAGCGGTCGACAAATAAACATAACTGAAAAGAGCAAGCACGATTGTGCCAAAAAATCCGATAGCTATTAGCGCCAACCGGAACGTCGATGACCGTAAGGTCTCAGCTAGGTGCACGGAGACAATACCCAACGCCACGAACTGTATGGATGAGTGGATAAGCTTGCTGGCCATCGACTTTGCGGCGAACACGCCCAACATAGACATCAATGATGTTAGTCATGGGATCAAAATGAAGATCCCAAACGTGCTGGAGCAGCATCGCTCGCGAGACGACCCGATCTTCATTGCGGACCAGATACTCAAGTAGCTGGAATTCCCGGGGGAGCAGGCTGATGTCCCGACCCCGCCGGCTGGCCGTTCGCGACACGAGATCCAACGCAAGATCTCCAACACGCAACACCGTTTCCTTGATAACGGTGTCGCTGCGCCGAGCGAGAGCCTCAACGCGCGCTAGCAACTCCACGAATGAGAACGGCTTGGTAAGGTAGTCATCACCGCCCGCACGTAGCCCACGGACACGATCGTCAATCTCACCGAGAGCACTGATAATCAAAACCGGGGTAACGATCCCCTGCTCTCGCAAGCTCCGCATGACCGCGATTCCGTCGGTGTCCGGAAGCATGCGATCGACTGTTATCACGGCATACTGAGCGGAAAGCCCAAGGCTCAATGCATCGCTGCCATTGGCGGCCAAGTTCACCTGATAGCCGTTCGCAGTAAGCGACTCAAGGAGTTGGCCAGCGGTTTCCTGGTCGTCTTCAACAACGAGAATGTGGCGGTGCCCTGCTGTCATGAACTTGGCAACTCCCGACGAACGACCAAGGGCATCCAAATAATACTTCCCACACCTGGCAGTTATCAATGCTGACTTATGTGTCACAAACTAACTCATTACTAATTTGAAAGTTGCTCGTTTGCGGGAACCTAATTGGGTTTAGCGCGTCGCGAATGGATGTCGAGGCAAGTGAGCATCGTTGCCGTTACCTCTCTCGCGCTCGAGGCCTCAATCGCGCGTGGCCCCCGGGTGTCGGTACTCTGCAGTCAAGGTTTGGCACTTAGTGCCGCTCTGGGCGGGGCGATCGCGCGCGGCGCTTCGGGCATTATTAGTTTTGGAATCGCTGGCGGGCTGGCACCCGATCTCGTTGCAGGTGATTGGGTCGTAGCGTCCGGTGTGAAGCACGGTACAGACGTTATTGCGACTGATCGCTCGTGGGCGCAACGACTACTTGAGAGACTTCCAGACGCCATTTACGCGGAAGTCTTGGGTGCGAACACCCTGATACCAAGCCCGTTAGAAAAGTTTCGCCTTCATAACGAGACGGGGGCGGCTGCTGTCGATATGGAATCGGATATTGCGGCAACGATTGCGGCCGAGCATCGCATTCCGTTTGCTGCTTGCCGTGTCATCATCGACGCAGCCCACAGAACGCTTCCACCCGCTGCCACAGTAGGAATGCGTCCCAACGGTACACTGGATGTCCCCGCGATATTCCGCTCAGTCTGGCAAAACCCAAGCCAACTTCCCGATCTCATGCGCACGGCAGTTGATGCGCGCATCGCCCGGCGGGCTTTGCGATTAGGTCGCAAGCAGTTGAGCGTAGGACTCGGCTTTCCCTATTGCAACAGTGACGATCCTGAAAGGGCTGCCTTCTGTTCAAAATACGTCATTGAAGGGCTCTGAACTAAATGAAGTTAGCTCTGACGCAAAACAAAAATGTCGTAACCTCGCCACGAGGGAGCGTCGAGGTTATTTTACGTGATGAGTTGATGCATTGCCGGCGCTGGGCGCGTGCATTTGAATGTGGGCGAAAGGATCATCGCTACTACGAGATTGTCGAAGATACGATTTTGCAAGGATTTGAGTACCGCTATTTCGTCATCAAAGATGCAAACGAGAGCGTTTGCGTCCAGCCGTTTTTTATTCTCGATCAAGATCTCCTTGTCGGCGTGAGCGCCCAGATAGGTGGCCTGATTAATTGTGTCCGTCGGGTATGGCCGCACTTCATGCGAATGCGAACGCTCATGGTGGGGTGCGCCGCCGGCGAAGGTCACCTCGATAGGCCGGACGTTACACCCCTGCACTACCAATCCCAGCTCTTGGCATCAGTTATTTTAACACATGCGCGCAAGCTGAAGGTGTCGCTTATCGTACTCAAGGAGTTTCCGGCCAAGTACCGCGATTCGCTGCGATGTTTCTTGCAATACGGATTTACTCGCGTCCCCAGTCTGCCGATGACCAAACTCAACATCGAGTACACGAGCTTCGACGAATACATGAACAAGGCACTCAATAGCGCAACACGCACCAAGTTGCGCAGGAAATTCCGGGCTGCGGCGCGGGCTGCGCCAATCGAGATGAGCGTCGTAGACGATGTCACGCCCATTGTTAGCGACATTTACCCGCTCTACTTGCAAGTATACGAGCGATCGAAGCTGCATTTCGAGAGACTGACGAAGGAGTACTTCTGCAGGCTTGGGCGCGTGATGCCCGAGAAGGTTCGTTTCTTCATCTGGCGGCAAAACGCAAAAGTCGTCGCTTTCACTCTATGCATGATAGAGGGCGACGCTATCTATGCCGAATACATTGGCCTCGACTATTCGGTCGCGCTCGACCTGCACCTTTATTTCTATGCAGTTCGCGACATGATTAGCTGGTCAATTGCAAATGGCTACAAATGGTTTCGCAGCAGCAGTCTGAATTACGATCCAAAATTGCATCTCCGACATCTGCTGGACCCAATCGATCTATATGTGCGGCACACATCGGGCGTAATAAACCTGTCATTGAAGTGGCTGCTACCACTGATCGAGCCAACGCATTACGAAAAGACGCTGCGAAGATTTTCTAATTACAACGAGCTTTGGTAAAAATAGTGTCAGACAGCGTGCAGGCATCCTTTTAGCTGCTTCAATGGAGTTGTAGTTTTCCCCTTAACGC
>DASSLE010000299.1:0-2933 GCA_035689725.1 Pseudolabrys sp. | reverse complement strand
GAAATGATCGAAGCCGTTGTCGACGCGATAGGAGATCGCGCGATCGGTGAAAATCGACGCAAAACAGTGGCGGCAGGCTTCGAATAGTTCGTCGGCGCCGCTGACATTCAGAAAGCTCTCGTGCTGACCGGCAAAGCTCGCAGACGGGAGATCCTCTGCAGTAGCGGAGCTGCGAACGGCGACAGCAACGCTCGTCCTGTACTCCGTCTCCAGCTGACGATAGGCGCGGTCAATTTGCTCACGGAGCGGGCCGGTCGCGGTCGCCTTGTATACGATTTCGCGCGCTTCGGTGGCCCGTTTAGCCAGGACATCGACGTTCCGTTTATCCAAATTATCGAGCAACTGATGCAGCCGCTCCCACGCTTTGGCGGCAGTGAGCGCATCCCGGTAGGCCTCCGCGGTCAGAGCAAAGCCGTTGGGGACACGTACTCCCTGCTTGGATAGCGTCGAATACAGCTCGCCTAACGACGCGTTTTTGCCGCCAACCAACGCCAGATCGCCCAGGCGAATGTCGGAGAACCAGCGCACATAGTTTGTCGTCACCATCCGGGGTCCTCTCGCGCAAGGCGTCATGGAACGTGATGTACCCCCCGTGGGCATTGATTTCCATCAAAGGGAAATTCCGAAAGCGGGGCGTAAGCCAGGAGGCTAGCTTTACGCGCTGGTATCGGTCAGCGCGTCTCTCGCTGGGTGACCGCAATTCCACTCTTAATCCTGTCGCTGGGGCGCAACCGACGCGGGGGCGAATTGACAGAGATCAATACTGCCTTCCCAAAAATTAATAAGTTTTCTTGGAGAATCTGTTCGAGGGTTCTCGCAAGGAGGAACAATGCAAAAAGTTGAGATCTGGGGCGCGGTGAAGGTGGACAACCAAGTCTACCGAGATAATGAAATTTTACAACTGATTGGCAAGCCGATCGCGCACTGGAAATTTGCTGACGATCTCCCCAATGGTGAGCGCAACATCTGTGTAGGCTTCGGAGAAGAGAAACGAGATTTTCTTGGCTCAGACAAGTATGCCCTACCCAATGCGTTGGACTATGCCAGGCAGTGCCTTGGAGTAGTGATCTGACGGACCTGGCTATCGCTGCCGTGCTGGTTCCAGTATTTTCCGATACGCTCCATGCCAGGCCCACAGAATTGCGTCAACTCGTCAATCAATACTGTTCGATGGAACGAAATCCATCCAAGCCCAAATTTACCGTGCATGGTCCCCTAAAAAAAGACGATGTCTGGAAGCACCCCGCCAGCAAAAAGGCGGGATGCTATGTCATTTACGGCGAGGATGGTTCTTGGCTGTATACAGGCAAGTCAGAAACCCAGCTTTGTAGCAGGATAGCCGACCACCTCAGCCAGACAGTACAACGAGCAGCGTTTTGGCAACAACAATCGCCGCCATGCTATTTCGATCTTATCGAGGTAGTCGAGCCATGGGAGTCGCTTTCTTTAGAAGGCTATCTCGAAAGCAAGAGATCGCGATGACCACGAATAAGACCGACCAAAGCCTATTACTTAAGCGCTCTACGCCATCCCGCCGCCTCTGCTTCGTCGGGTGTGCAAAACCATCGCTTACCACTGCCTCTATCGATTCTAATCCTCGCGTAAAATCGCTGGTCGGGCATGTGATAAATCCGCTCGCCGCTGCGCGTAACGTTACCCTTGATCGTGCATTCAGGTGATGGCGCACCTTCAGTCGCAGAGCGATTTAACAGCATTTTCTGTGCATAGATCGGAACGCTGTAAGCACCGAGAATGACGGTCTTATTGTTCCGATGCCGCCAATCCCATGGCGCGATGAATGCGCCTCGCCATAGCCCGCGCTGGTTAGTTCGGGCATCTTCCTCGACCCGTCGGTATGCGGATGAGTACTGCACATACGCGAGCGCCCAGCCCTGTTGGACCATCCAGGCGTTCAAGTCTTCGTCGCCTAAATAACAGGTCGCAAGCGTTCTTTTATAAGCGTCGACACCACTCGATGAACACCTGATTTCTCGGCCTCCGACATGTACCGCAAGTTCGTCACGAGCGTCGATGCCGCAGGCCCAATGCATGCCGTTCGCATTTAGGCAAATCTGATCGGTTTCAGGAGCGTCTATCCCTTCAAGGCGCACTTTCGTCGAGCTGATAGCGACTGTGTCGCCGTCAACGATCCTCGGTACGCCCACTAAATCTGCCGCCTGCGCAAGCAAACTGACTAGGCAAACTACTATTGCGATAGTGATCGTTTTCATTGTTTGACTGGCACGCCCCGACCTTGGTCGTAAAAGCCAATTATACAACCGAACATGGCATGCCGCTTGGCAATCCTGCTCATCTTTGCTGCCGCAGCGATACACCATCTGCACTTGCAGCCCTTTTAAATACTCTCGTCGCCGCTGTCTTAAGTACGATATGCTCGCGAACGCCGGGGAACCGACGACGATCAATGACGTTGTTCGCGTTCAGTTCAGGTGATTCATTGGCGAAACATTGGCGTGATACCTTTGAATTGCGACGCCCGCTGTTAGTCCGGACAAACCATCGCGCGCCAAAATCCACCGATGTCGGCTATTGCCCGAAAGCGGACATTTAACTTCATAATTCGACGGAGACGGGCTCCGCCAACGAGCAGGCAAATGCTGACACGAAGGGGGCCCCGCCGCTTCCACGTCCGCCATTGCTAACTGAGACAGTCGCCAATTTCACCCCCCCGTTTGAGTCAACGCCCTAGCCTGCCGAGACAACCTACAAGCTGACCGTCGTGAATACTTAGTGATCGCTAGAACCGACGGCAAAACAACGATACCGCAACCTGCGAGCCAACCGTTCGCGCGACCAGTTCTAAGAGCGCGTCCATTTTATTGACCCATCGTTAGTTCAATCGTTGGTCGGAATTAGAAGCCGCGCAGAAAATAACTTGTAAGCTGTTGAAAATATTGGTGGCGGACGCAGTC
>DASSLE010000298.1:0-13718 GCA_035689725.1 Pseudolabrys sp. | reverse complement strand
GTCGATTTCGTCAAGTAGCGCACGCAGTTCCTGTTTGACCGTCTCCGATGGCGGTGTGGCATTGCTGGTCACCAACGACTGCAAACGTTCGATCGCCGCAAGCAATTGTTCGGTGTCGGCATTCCGGTTTCGCCGGGTGTATTCGGCGAGGAAGGCGCGGCCGCGCGCACTCGCCGAGAGCGCTTCACAGAATGCCTGATAATCGCCCTCGGCCGGCGCATCGGACTGCTGGTTCACTCGGGCGGTAGTCTCGGTCGGCATGTGCAATCCCTGCCGGTCCGTTTATCAATCATGCGGCTTGATTCGGCCAGCGTGTTGCATCCGGTGGGTGGCCGCCGAATTCGCGAATAGGCCAACCTGGGCAATGTGTTACCTGAAACTGAGACGACGCGATGCGGGCAGTTTCCTTTACGTCACCTGGGTTCATACCGCGGCTGGCGGCGCTCTATGCTGCATTGTTCATCCTGCCCGGCATCCAGATGCCGTTCTTTCCGGTCTGGCTGACGGCCAAGGGCTTGGATGCCGGAATGATTGGCATTGTGTTGGCCATGCCGGTCGTCGCCCGGGTTCTTGCGATCCCTGTCATTACGCGCGAAGCCGACCGGCGCGATGCGGTACGTGCTGTGTTGATCGTGGCGGGCCTCGCGAGCCTCGCTGGTTACATACTGGTTGGGCTTTCAACCGGCGCCACTGCCATCCTGATCACCTATACGCTGACTTCACTTTTCTCCACGCCGCTGATGCCACTCGCCGAAACCTATGCGCTCAAGGGACTCATGGCACGAAAGCGAGCCTACGGACCGGTGCGGCTGTGGGGCTCGTTTGCTTTCATCGTCGGCAATTTCGCCGCCGGGTTTGCTGCCGACGTTTTTCCCGCGAGTTACCTGATCTGGCTTATGGTGGCAGCGAGTGCCTTGGTCGCGCTCGCGGCCTGGGCGCTCGCGCCGCTCGCAAGCAATTTGCCGGAGCGAGGCGTACGCGAGGTCCCGCGCGTTAAGCTGCTGCGCGATCCCGCATTTATCGCAGTGCTTGCGGCCGCGAGCCTCATTCAGGCGAGCCATACCGTGTTCTACGGTTTCTCGGCGGTGCAATGGCACGCTGCCGGCCTTGACGGAACTTTCATCGCCGCGTTATGGGCGCTTGGAGTAGCCGCCGAGATCGTGCTGTTTGCAGTGCAAGCGCGGCTGCCGCCTTTCTTTACGCCGACGGTGCTGCTGCTGATCGGCGCTTTGGCTGCGATATTGCGCTGGCTGGGGATGGCGCTTGATCCGCCGGCGCTTGCGTTGCCATGGCTGCAAATGCTGCATGCATTGTCGTTCGGAGCGACCCACCTCGGGACATTGATGTTTGTTGCGCACCACGCGCCCGCAGGGCAGGCGGCAACAGCGCAAGGCTATCTTGCGATGGCAGTTGGTGTGGCGATGGCAGCCGCGATGGGAGTTTCGGGCGTGCTGTACGAAGATTTCGGCAGCCGGGCCTACGCGGCGATGGCGTTAGTGGCGGTCGCTGGAGGCACTTGCGGATTCGTAGCGCACCGGATGCGGCGTGAGCCGTCGCGCTGATCGCGTCTGATCCTGGACGCGTCGATCGCAGCTCGCCACGATACCGTTGAGTTCGCGCCCTTCCATGAAGATCATCTTGCGCGACAAGCCGCCATGGCTGTTGATCCAGCGCTTCACAGAAGCCGGATAGATACTCCAAAGCGCCTCGGTGCCGAGCGGGCTAGTCACCGGACGTCCGTTGCGGTCGGGCATCCAGGCGGCGTGAAAACCGAACCGCGCGCGCTGCGTTGCGCAGATGCGCTCATGCGGGACCACGCCCAGTACGAGTGTGCAAGCAGACAAACAATTTCCGTCAATGACGACGGTCTCGCCTGATGAGCGAACTGATGTGAAGGTTTGCAGATAGTGGCCGATTTGACCGCCGCGATCTTCTGCGATCCGCATGGTCGCGGACGCCGATGTTATGCTGAGCGCCAGCACAGCGGCGCCGAGCACCGAGCCCCGAATATGCATGTCCCCGTCCCGTTATCGTCACCCTACCTGAAGCGGCGAGTGCGGTCTTAGTCAAGTCTAAGCCAACCCGGCTCCCGACGGAAAGCTTTGGTTGTCCGAAACTGGAGTGGAACAACTTAAGGCGGGGCACATTTCATGAACGAATTCAGGCAGGTGCCGGAACCACGGCGATTGCTCTGTGGACAGTTGGCGCATTGAGGCGGCGGGCCTGTGAGTTCCGTCGTTTGTCTTCAGCCCCAAAGGGGGGGCAGGGGCGGGTACACAAGGCTGTCGACGTAGCGCAGGCCGTTAGGACGGTCCTTGCTGAGCAAAAGCGGCCCGTCGAGATCGACGAAGCGCGCCTGTTGGGCGAGCAAGATGGCCGGTGCCATTGCGAGCGATGTGGCGACCATGCATCCGACCATGATTGTGAAATTCTGCCGTTGAGCTTCGGCCACCGTCGCCAGCGCTTCGGTTAATCCACCCGCCTTGTCGAGCTTGATATTAACAGCGTCATATTTTCCGCCGAGCGCCGCAAACGAAGCGCGGTCGTGAACGCTCTCATCGGCGCAAACAGGTATCGGCCGGTTCATTTGCGCCAGCGCCTGATCGTTTCCCTCGGGCAACGGTTGCTCGATCAAGGCGACGCCGGCTTCGGCGCAGGCCACGAAATTGTCGGCGAGATTGCTCTCATCCCAACCCTCGTTCGCATCGACGATCAATATTGCATTCGGCGCAGCGATACGGACTGCGGCAATGCGCGCGGCATCCCCTTCGGTGCCAAGCTTGATCTTGAGCAAGGCGCGGCTTGCGGCTTTTTCCGCGGCTTTCGCCATGATGGCCGGCTCGCCAAGGGAAATCGTATAGGCGGTGGTGAGTGCGTGCAGGCTGGGAAGACCTGCGAGCTCGTGCACCGGTTGCTCGCTGCGCTTGGCTTCCAGATCCCAGAACGCGCAGTCGAGCGCATTGCGCGCGGCGCCCGGCGGCATCGTTGTTTGCAAGGAACGACGGTCGAGCCCAGCGGCAAGCTGAGGCCGCATGGCATTGATTTGCGTCATGACGCTCTCGACGCTTTCGCCGTAGCGAGCATAGGGAACGCATTCGCCGCGGCCGCGAGCCTTGCCGTCGCCCAATTCCGCAACCACGACTACGGCTTCGGTTTTGGTGCCACGGCTGATGCCAAAGGAACCTGCGATAGGCCAGCGCTCGGCGGCTAATGCGAGGGTTAAAGGCATTTTGAGGGTATAGTGTTTGTAGGCACCCAGACCATGACAGCAAAACCTCGGCAGTTTTGTAGGCCAGGGTCAAGTAGGATGGTGATCCGTCTGAAGCTTTCCGTAATCAAAGGCACGTCGCATGAGTGATCTTTTGCTCCAGGGAACGGCTGATGGTGAGCGACTTAAGCTCGCCGGTGGTGGCGCATGGATAGCCGAAAATGCACGCGTGCTGGAGACGCAGATTGATGCTGCGACCCAGCGCAGCGACGCTGTCAGGCGTGTTGAGATCGACATGGGCAGCGTAGGCCAACTTGACACTTTCGGCGCCTGGCTGCTGGAGCGACTGACGCGGAGCTTTTCATCGCGTGGCTGCGACACAAAAGTGATCGGGCTCAAGGAAGACTACCGCGCACTGATGGCCGAGGTCCATGGCGTCAAGTCGGAGCAGGGCGCCCCGCGACCCGGCGGCAATTCGCTGGCCGGAACAGTGGCCTCGGTCGGGGAGAGTGTCGCTTCGGTCGGCGAAACGTTTGTCGCCTTCGTCAATATGCTGGGCGCACTATCGGTCGCGCTGCTGCGCGTGGCGGCACGGCCGCGTACGTTTCGTTTCACTTCGATGGTGCACCAACTTGACAATGTCGGCTGGCGCGCGGTGCCGATCATCCTGCTCATCACTTTCTTGATCGGCTGCATCATCGCCCAACAGGGCATTTTCCATTTCCGCAAGTTCGGCGCCGACATCTATGTGGTGGATATGGTCGGTATCCTTGTGTTGCGTGAACTCGGCGTGCTGATCGTCACGATCATGGTAGCGGGCCGCTCCGGCAGCGCTTACACCGCCGAGCTCGGCTCCATGAAAATGCGTGAAGAAATCGACGCGCTTCGCACGATGGGCTTCGACCCGGTCGAAGTGCTCATCCTACCGCGCATCGTCGCACTCATAATTGGCGTGCCGATCCTGACTTTCCTGGGTTCAATGGCGGCGCTCTACGGCGGCGGCCTGGTGTGCTGGCTGTATGGCGGTATCGACCCAGACATCTATATTCAGCGCCTGAAGGAAGCGATCTCGCTCGATACATTCAAGGTCGGCATGATCAAAGCGCCATTCATGGCACTAGTGATCGGCGTTGTGGCCTGCATTGAAGGCCTGAAGGTGAAGGGTTCATCCGAATCGCTCGGCTTGCAAACAACCGCTTCGGTCGTGGAATCGATTTTCCTGGTCATTGTGCTCGACGGCTTTTTTGCCATCTTCTTTGCCTCAATCGGGATGTGATCGATGGCAAGCAGGAACGGCAAGGAGATCGTCATCGAAGTCCGTAACCTGGTGGTCGGCTTTGGCAACCACATCGTGCTCGATCATGTCGATCTCGACGTCTATCGCGGCGAAATCCTGGGTTTTGTCGGCGGCTCCGGCTCCGGCAAATCGGTCCTCATGCGCACCATCATTGGCCTGCTGCCAAAGTGTAGCGGAACGATAAAGATATTCGGCGTTGATCTCGCGACCGCCTCGGATTCCGAACGTCACGCGATCGAGCGGCGCTGGGGAGTACTGTTCCAGCAAGGTGCGCTCTTTTCATCGCTCACAGTGCGGGAAAATCTTCAGTTTCCGATCCGCGAATACCTGGATCTGTCGCAGAAACTGCTCGACGAACTAGCAGTCGCCAAGCTCGAGATGGTAGGGCTCGAGGCAAGCGTGCTGCAAAAATTTCCCTCGGAACTGTCGGGCGGAATGACCAAGCGGGTGGCGCTGGCGCGCGCACTCGCGCTCGATCCCGAAATCGTCTTCCTTGACGAGCCAACCTCCGGTCTCGATCCGATCGGCGCCGGCGATTTCGACAGCCTAATTGCAACATTGCAGCGCACGTTGGGTCTGACCGTTTTCATGGTAACGCATGACCTCGACAGCCTGCATACGGTCTGTGACCGCATTGCAGTGTTGGCGGATCATAAGGTGATTGCAGCAGGCACCATGGACACCATGCTGGCGTCCACGCACCCCTGGCTGAAAGCCTATTTCCACGGCAAGCGGTCGCGGGCGGGCCAGTCGGAAGCAAAAGGGGCCGCTGCCGAAATCGTGCCGGCAAAGCGCTAAAGCCGATACCCGCTTAGTCGAAACGGCCGGCCGCGTGCGCCAGCATGGTATAGACCTTGCCGGTTTCCGAGGTGAGATAGGTTCGCGCCACGACCTGGCCGCGGTCGTCGCGGGAAACCTCGTCGAGCAGGCGTTCGAACTCGCTGATGTAGCGGTCCACAGTCTGCTTGAATTCACGATCCGCGCGATACTTCTTGCGGATTTCGTCGAACGCCTGCTGGCCCTGCAAAGTATAGAGTCGGCGCGTGAAGACGTTACGTTCACCGCGCTTGTAGCGATCCCAAAGGTCAGCTGCCGCATCGTGGTCAATCATGCGCGCAATGTCGACCGAGAGGGAATCTAGCGATTCGATCGTATGTCGGGGTGTCCTCTCCTCGTTTCCGCGCGCGGGTGCGGGCTCGCGGACGCTTTCACGTGTCGGCTCGCGCGGGAATTCGCGCGGTGGCTCGCCCTCTTCGCGCGAGGCGCGGTTGAGCAGGTCGGTAAGCCAGCCGCGGCCGGGAGCTATTGGCGTCGGGGTGGGTGACGGTGCTTCGGTGCGTCGTGCGGGCGGCGCAAAGCTGGCGGTTTCGGTGCGCTGCACAGGGCGCGGCGGACTATCATTGCGCAGCGGAAGCTCGTTGCGCGGAGGAGCCTCGTTGCGGCCGCCAATGACCGCAAGCGTCGGCTCCTCGCGTACGCGACGAGCCGGTTCAACCGTATCGAGACTACGTCCATGGCGGGCGACGATGCGATTGAGTTCGGCCAATGCCTCGATCTGGTCCACGATGACTCGGCGCATCTGTGCAGCGCTTTCGGCTGCTTCCTGCGGCAGCTCGAATACACCTCGACGCAGCTCGCCGCGCGTGGCTTCGAGTTCGCGCTGCATCTCTGCGGCCATCTGCTTCATGCCTTGCACGGTTTCTGCGAATCGCTCATTGGCGCTGCGGAACAACGTCTGGGTGTCGCGGGCGGTCTGCTCGTAGATCGCGCGCATCGCCTCGGCCGTTCGCTGGCGCTCTCCCTCGGCGTTCTCGCGCACGCGCTCATATTGCTCACTGATCGCGCGCGTACCCTCGGCGCTTGCTTCCGATACAAGGCGAGCAACTTCGCGCGCACGCGTAGAGGCGGCTTCGAGCGACTCGTCGAGTAGGCCAGAGAAACGGCTGAGCCGCTTTTCCAGATCCTCGGTGCGAATATCGAGGGTTGCAATCAGCGAATCGAGCTGCACACGGCGCTCATTGACGCTGTCCTCGGTACGCTGATTGCTCCGATCGATGACTTCAACGGTTTTGGCGAGATCGCGGCCATGGATATCGAACTGGCGAGCCAGCTGCCCGAGGCCGGTGACAACCTGCGTGGTGACATCGCGGAAATTGGCGATGTTTGTTTCCACGCGTCCGGTGGCGTCGCCGGTCGAGGCGGCGACTTCGTTCATTGCGGTAACGAATTCCGATACGCGCAGCATCAGCGTATTTTCGAGTGCGCCCATATTCTCATGCGCGCCGCTGAGAACTTCCTGCAACATAATGTTGGCTTCGCGCAGCCGCTCGAACAAGGTGGTGCTGTCGGCGCGTAGCATGGTGTGCGTTTCCAACATCTCCTTGACAGTCGACGTCGCGGTCTCTTTCGACTGCGCGATCGCTTTCTGCGTGACGTCGTTGAGTTCATTCAACGTGCGGGTAACGGCACTGGTAGCCGCTTCGCCCGCGGTATTGATCATGCGCGAGATTTCGCTGCTGTTGTCCATCATCGTCCGCGTGAAGGCGAAGCCTCTTTCTTCGATCGCTTTGACCGCCTGATCGGTCGCGCTCGTCACGTCGCGCGTGAACTGCTCGCCCTTCTCTGTAATGGCAGCGACGACGCCACTGCTCTTTTCAGAAAGAATCGTCGTCATCTCATTAGTGCGCTGGCTCACAGCCGTCGCGATCTCGTCGGCCTTGCCAATGAAATTGCGAGCAACTTCTCCGCTCACGCCGACCAGGGTGCGTTCTGCGTCGCTCGCACTGGTACGAATTGCCTCGGTGGTGGAGAGGGCGAGCGCACCGAGAGAGCGCTCGGCTTCGGCTGAATTGACCTTGATGGCCTCGCTCAACTGTTCTAGTCGGGCATTGAGCGAATCCGCGGCAGCCTTGCTGCGGGTTTCGATCTGACTGGCGACTGTTTCGGCGCGGCCGACCAGCAGTTCTTCAAAACGGCCGATCCGACTGTCGAGGTTGTTGGCGACTTCAAAAGCACGCGCACCCAGAGTCTGGTCGATTTCACCGATCTTGGCGCCGATCTGGTCGGCCACCTCGGCCCCGCGCGAATTGATGGTGCCGGCCACCTCGCCGATGCGCTGATCGAGCGCACTGACGACGTCTTTGCCACCTTCGGACAGCGTCTTGGCGAGATCTGTGACGCGCGAGCCAAGCAGTGCCTCGAATTGCGAGAGTTGCTGGCCGAGCGTGGCGGAAATTTCGTCGGTCCGGCCGGTGACGCGCTGGTCGAATGTATCGATGTAATTTCGCAGAGCCTCGGCCACGTCCTGGGTGCGTTGACCAAGCCGCCCGACCAGCTGGCCACCGTAATTCTTCACTGTGTGGTCGAACTCGGTGATGTGGCGGGTAATCAGGTTGCCAAGGTTGCTGGAGTCTCGCGAAATTTTCTCGGTGAGCTCGGTGCCACCCTGGTTGAACATGTCCTCAAAGGCCTGCTGGCGTGCTGCCAGCATCTCTTTGACAGCCTCGCCACGGCTGGTGAGCGCGGTGACCAGCGCTTCTGCGTTCTCACGGAAGGTATCCGCAACCGTGTTGCTGCGGTTCGTTATGGTTTCTGTGATGCGGGCGCCGGTTTGTTCTAGCTTCGAGACGACGTCGCCGCCGCTGAGGGAGAGGTCCAGGACAAGCGACTCTCCGGTCGAGCGCAGCGTCGTATTAACCTCGTCAGCGCGTGCGGCGATCGACTCGGCCAGACGCGCACTGCTATCGGCGATGGCATCGGTGAATTGCTGCGAGCGGGTAGCCATGGTCTCGATGGTGACGGACGATTTTTCTGCGAAGCCCTGTGCAACCTGATCGAGACGCGCACTCATCATCTGTTGCAGGCGGGCCGCAAGATCGGCGAACTCATCATGCACGTGTTCGGTCTTGAAGTTGAGGCTGTCCGAAAGGCGGTCACTCGCAGACGAAATCGCCGTGGTCGCCTGATCACTCGTCGTTTCAAGCCGGTCGAGCAGCGTCGACCCGCGCTCGCTCAAGGCGTCAATCATGGAATCGCCGGCGTGGCCTAGCGCCACCGTGATGTGTTCGCCCTTTTCGGTGAGTGAACGGGTGACACGTTGCGCCACCTCATTGACCTTGTCGGCGACCAGGTCGCCGACAGAAGTGATATCGTGCGCGAGATCGAGGTGAACGCTGGCTATAGCATTGCGGACATGCTCAGCCTGGTCGACCAGGGTTTCGCGCTGGTTGCTCAACTCTGTGAGCAGGTCGCGGATGCGGACTTCGTTATCGTTGTACGCGCGCTCGAGCGCGGAGACCTCGTTGTGCACCAACGCTTCCAGCTCGGCGGCGCGGGCGAGGGCGCGCTCGACACCATCGCCCATGGCGGCGACCTCGCGGCGAATAGCCTGGCCGACGGTGACGATCGATTCGCGTGCGACGGTCTCGGGCTGCGCAAGACGCATCGCCACTTCCGCCATGGATTCGGCGACCACGCGCATATCCTGGGCGCGGTTGAACATATGGGCGAGCACAAAGAAGAAAACCACCGGCACCGCAATCGCGGCAGAGAGCGCAACCATGGCGGCGAGGCCAACTCCCGGGGTCGCGAATATGGATCGCAATTCGGCGCCGTAGAGCGAGGCGATAGCGATACCCACAGCGACCCAAATGAAAGCGCCGACTGTGGCGGCGATATAGGGCGCGCGCGACGAACGGTGGCGCAGGGCTTGCAGGATTTGACCGATGTCGGCGCGGTCATCATTGGCGGCGCGACGGGGCCCGGTGTCGCCAGCCGGCCTGCCGGCCGATGATGCATCCGGGGGAGGCAAATCGGTGGCCTGGGGCGCTGGAGCGTTGGCGGGGTCACTGTCGGCGACAGGCCCAAGAGACGTACCGGCGCGGGTCTCGGGCGCGCGATTATTGAGGGCCTCCTGGATGGCAGAAAGTGCCTCTTCCGTCGCGTCTTTTGACGTTCTTGGAGACTTCGCCATGTCGGTTGTCGCCCCGTCCTTACGCCGGATTTGTCACCGCTGCCCGAACTGTCTCGATAAGAACGAGGTCATGCCGGAAAGGCGGCACCGCTACGGCCATCGCGCCGCAAGCTCCCCGATCTATCGTCCGGTAATCATCCTATCGCCTTGGCAACGCGAAAGAAACCACGCTGGTAAGGACTTTTTAATCATCGTTAACCGATTGCTAACCATAGCGAACGCGGTCCTCCCGCGCCGCCAACGCACTATCATAGCTTCCAACTGAGGCCATCATACGGGCAAGCGACTGGCGCCTTGAATCATAGGCTGTGCGATTACACCGCCTTAACCACCATCTATGCGAACGGCCGTCTGGGGGTCCTGCATTTACCTGAATTTGGTCCTGTTCGGGTCAAACTCTCCGGCAACAAAAAGACACCGGGAGGCCGACATGGCGCAAGCCGCGGTCAAAATTTTCGAACGGGAAGGCGAGGCGCTTGAAAGTGAAGTGCTCGACCGCGCCCATCTGGCCCGAATGACGTTTAACGACCGCAGTCTGGAACAGGAAGTATTGCAACTGTTCGCCCGGCAGGCCGAACTGCTGATGCAGCGCATCCGCGCAAGCGAACCGACCGCGATTGCTACCCTTGCGCACACCCTGAAGAGGTCGGCCGCCGGCATCGGTGCCGACCAAGTCGCGCGTGCGGCCGAAGCCACAGAATTGTCCGTGAGCCGGACCCCACGGGAATGTGGCCTCGCGGTTGATCAACTCGCAGAAGCGGTTGACGAGATCCGGGGGCAGATCGCCACGCTACTGCAAATGCAATGACGGGGATGGCGCCTTCGCGCGAATGACTATATAGAAGCCCCGCATCACTTCCGGCGCAGCCATTCCCTGCTACCCTTCCTTATGCCGAAGATTACCTATACCGACTCTAGCGGCAAGGCCCGCACAGTCGAAGCCGAAGTCGGCTCGACCGTGATGGAAACGGCGATCCGAAACAATATTCCCGGCATCGAGGCGGAATGCGGTGGTGCATGCGCCTGCGCCACTTGCCACGTCTATATCGACGAGGCCTGGCGCGAAAAGGTTGGCGGCCCTTCGCCAATGGAAGAGGATATGCTCGACTTCGGTTACGACGTGCGACCGAACTCGCGGCTGTCATGCCAGATTAAGGTGACCGAAGAACTCGACGGGCTAATCGTGTCGACACCCGATAAGCAGGCGTAGGCGCTCTAGGGTTTCATCCCCGCCGGCGCGACTTGCGAAGATTTAAGCCCCATTTCATCCAGCGCCTTGCGTACGAGGCCCGACGCCTTTGCTTCCTCGATAAACTCGCTCACATAGGCAAGCGCCGCTGGCTTTCCTTTGGGCAAGCAGACTGCGGTGCTGGAATTGAGAAACGCGTCGTCAAGGATGCGAGAGCCGGCAATCTTTCCGACCAGGCCGGAAAGGGATTCGCGCGATAGCGCAATCGCGTCGATTTTACCTTCGCGCATGGCGGCAACCGCGGCATCGACGCCGGCAAAATCGATGTGGGTTGCTTTGGCGGTCGCTTTCTTTGCGGCGCGAAAGGTCGCGGTGTCAGCGACACCGCCAATGCCGATACCCTTGGCGTCAGCGTCCTTCACTGATCGTATCTTCGAACCGGGCGCGACCAAAAAAGTGCTCTGTAGCAGATGATAGGCATTGCCGAAGTCGACGAATTTCTTGCGCTCTTCGTCGACGGGAAGAAAGGCTACATCCCAGCGGTTGGCGGACGCCGAATTCTGGATTTCGCCCGAGGCCTGGTGCGCTATGATCTCGAGGGGCACGCCGAGTTTTGCAGCGAGCGCCCGGCCGAATGTGACCGCGACGCCGCGATAGCTGTCGCCATCTTTGATGGCGAATTGCGCTGACGGTGACGGCGCGACCGCAATGGCGAGCCGAAGTTTGCCGGTTGGGGAGAGTTCTTTCAGTACGGCTGCATTGGACATCGGCGTCGTCTCACTTTGCGGGGGGCGCCACTGTTGCCGACTGGTTGGCGCGTTTGATCGCCTCCGCGACAAAGCCGGAGGCCTTCACGTCCTCGACGAAGGTGCGCAGATATTCTGCGCCAGCGATGCGACCCTTGGGCGTGCCCATGGCCTGCTGGATTTCCATGAAATGGCCATCCATCACCCTCACCTCCGGATGGTCCTTGGCGTAGGCTACTAGCGGCTGCCTGACCCCGGCCGCAACTTCGAGCTTGTCATCGACGAACATATCGATCATCGCGCGTCCGCCGCCGGCCGGCGCGCGGACCACGGTTGCATTCTTGATCGTGCGCGTCAGAAAAAGATCATAGGCCGACTTCAGACCGACTGCGATGCGCACGCCGGGGCGATCGACGTCGGCGATCACCTTCAAAGGCGAATCCTTCGGCACCATGTAAGTGCCCTCTATGATGACGTAGGGCGCGCTGAACTCGATCTCAGCGGCGCGTACCGGGTCGATCGCGACGAAAGCGATGTCCCATTCCCCGGTCCTGGCCGCGTCGAATACCTTGCCAGCGGCGTTGTAGGTCACGAGCTCGACTGGCACGCCCAACCGCCGCCCAAGCTCGCGCGCGAGATCGGGTGTGATGCCCTTCGGCTCACCTGTGGTGGGGTCGGTCTGCGCCAGCACGGAATTGCCAAGGTTGATCGCCGCGCGTAGCTTCCCCGTGGGAGCGAGCTCCTTCATGACCGCACCCATCACGGGCTCGACCAGAGTCGCGGATGCGGTTCCGCAAACCAGCGCCAATGCAAGCAACACGGTTTGCGTTGATATGGTCACGCGGCCCCCCAAGCAGGACGGGTATGACTTCCATGGTCTGGTCGAAGCTTAGGCGATGTCGCCGCGTGATCCAAGGCGGCTGGTAAGACGCAAGACCGCGATGACACCTGTGAGCGCTGCGATCCAAACCAGCCGCGCGCTGTAGCGATCATGAGGATTGGACAACGTGCCGCAGATGAAGGCGGTGGCGACGATCGCCAGTCCGCAAGTGGCGGCCAATTCGCCGGCATCAGGAACCTTCTGACGGTAGGCGAGCAAAATGAAAATCGGCAGCAGTACCATTGCGATCAACGACACGAGATACTGCAACCGATTGATAACGACAAAGGACAGCTCACCTTTTTGCTGGCGTGCCGCGCGCATGGCGGTCACGAGCTGCGGGATGTACTGCTCAATGATGCGATAGGTGTGCCAGACGTGGTCAACGACACCTTCGCCTGTGTGGACGGCGGTTAACTGCCTGATCGTTGCAACGTCCACAGTCTGAGCCAACGCCCAAAGGGCGCGGTTGCGTCGGCGCATAGTGAATTCCCCCCAGCTCGTTTCTTAGTGTTCTTTAAGCATTGCTAGCGGCTTGACGGCGGTGTGACTTGGGCGAATTCTCCCCGTATGTTTGTTACTTTCTTTAACGAACTAAAGGCTGCCGGCGTGCCGGTGACGCTGCGCGAATACCTGACGCTGATGCAGGCGATGGACGCCGACCTGGCCTCGCGTCGGGTGGATGACTTTTATTATCTGTCGCGAGCGACGCTTGTAAAGGACGAACGCAATCTCGACAAATTCGATCGCGTGTTCGGTCACGTATTCAAGGGGCTGGAAACGCTCGATGACGCGATCGAAGCCGACATCCCTGCCGAATGGTTGAAGAAGCTCGCCGAAAAATATCTGACGGAGGAAGAGAAAAAGCAGATCGAGGCTATGGGGGGCCTCGACAAATTACTGGAAACGCTGCGCAAGCGATTGTCCGAGCAAAAAGGCCGTCACCAGGGCGGCTCGAAGTGGATCGGTACCGCCGGCACATCGCCTTACGGTGCGTATGGCTACAACCCAGAAGGCATTCGCATCGGCCAGAACGCCAATCGCAATTTTCGCGCGGTCAAGGTGTGGGACAAGCGAGAGTTCAAGGATTTCGATGACGAGGTCGAGCTCGGCACGCGCAACATCAAGCTTGCGCTACGTCGCCTGCGCAAATTCGCGCGCACTGGCGCACCCGCAGAACTTGATCTCGACGGCACCATCAAGGGCACCGCGCACAAGGGCTACCTCGATATCCTGATGCGTCCGGAGCGGCACAACGCGGTGAAGGTGCTGCTGTTCTTCGATGTCGGCGGCTCGATGGACTGGCACATCAAGGCGACCGAGGAATTGTTCTCAGCCGCGCGCTCAGAGTTTAAGCACATGGAGTATTTTTACTTCCATAATTGTCTCTATGAGCGCGTGTGGAAGG
Organism: Pseudolabrys sp.; assembly: GCA_035689725.1. Lineage (GTDB taxonomy): Bacteria > Pseudomonadota > Alphaproteobacteria > Rhizobiales > Xanthobacteraceae > Pseudolabrys. Next base: position 18 of record DASSLE010000298.1, on the reverse strand, counting down.
AGAATCGCCGCCGCTTCC